>CAZLJB010000150.1:0-7192 GCA_964559195.1 uncultured Anaerolinea sp.
ATCCGTAATCGGGCAATCAACCAGTGGCTGGCAGAAGAAACCCTGAAAGGTATGATGTCCGGGCGACAGTCCGTTGCATAATTTGTAAAGCTCCTATGTCCATTTTTTGAGCGTTTCGGAATCGTGCCAAATTTATGAACAACAGGTTCTCTAAAAAGCTGAACCACACCATTTCTCAAACCGTTGGTACCTCGATTATCAAGAAAGGCGTATAATGTCATTACCGCATGGATCGAAAGACCGTGACGGTATCTGTCGATTTTCTTTCAAAATAATCTCCACCCAGCTGCGGGGGTTAGCCAGCTGGAGCGGACTCTACCTTACTGGAGGGTACCCATGTCTACTGTTAGTTTTTATCCGACCGCGCTGGAACGAAAAAAAATCACCACACTGAGCTTGCGCCAGAAAAAAGAACTCGGCCTCCCAATCAGCATGCTGACCGCCTACGATTACCCAACCGCACTGTCCCTTGATCAGAGCGGCATTGATGTCATCCTGGTGGGAGATTCGCTTGGAATGGTGGTGCTGGGTTATGAAAACAGCCTGCCTGTGACCATGGAAGAAATGCTGCATCACAGCCGGGCTGTGGCCCGTGGGGCCAGGTCCGCCCTGTTGGTGGGAGACATGCCCTTCATGTCTTACCAGGTTTCGGTCGAAGAAGCCGTCCGGAATGCCGGACGTTTCCTGCAAAATGGCGGCATGCATTCTGTTAAACTGGAGGGCGGCCGTGAACACAGCGACGCCATCCACGCGATTATAGCCGCAGGCATCCCGGTCATGGGCCACCTGGGGCTGACCCCGCAGTCCGTCCACCAACTGGGCGGCTTTCGCGCACAAGGTAAGACATCCCAGGCCGCCCGGCGCCTGCTGGAGGATGCCCGCCTGCTCGAAGACCTGGGCTGTTTCAGCCTGGTTTTGGAAGCGATCCCGGCCCAGTTGGCCGAATATATCACCCAGCAGCTCTCGATACCCACCATCGGGATTGGAGCCGGTCCGGGTTGTGACGGGCAGGTTTTAGTAACCAACGACATGCTTGGTTTATTTGACCGTTTTACCCCCAGGTTTGTAAAAAAATATGCCAGCCTGCAAGCTGAAATGCAAAAAGCCTTTCGCGAATACTTGCAGGACGTTCAGGATCATCAGTTTCCAGCCTGGGAACATTCCATCGAAATGGATGAAACGGAATGGCAAGCTTTCATCCAGGGAATGGAATAAAACCCATCACTGTACTTGAACCGTTACGCGAACAACGAGACCAGGAGCCCGGATGAAATCCATCCTGATTGTTGGAACAGGAGCGCTTGCGACCCTGTTTGCAGCCAGATTGGCTGCTTCCGGCAGGCATGTGACCATGCTGGGCAGCTGGCAGGCAGCCCTGGATAACATCCAACACACGGGCGCACGCCTGGACCAGAACGGTCAGCCGATTCGGGCCTACCCGGTGCACGCCACCAACAACCCTTCTGAATGCCAGGACAGCGACCTGGCCCTGGTGCTGGTTAAATCCTGGCAAACTGCGCGCGCCGCCCGGCAGCTGGCGCAATGCCTGCCAGAAGCTGCACTTGCCCTGACCTTGCAAAACGGCCTTGGAAACCGTGAAATTCTGGCCGCCAGCCTCGGCGAAGAGCGTGTCATCCTGGGAGTAACCACCACCGGCGCCAGCTTGCTGGAGCCCGGCCTGGTGCGCGCCGGCGGAGAAGGGCTCAACTCACTGGAAGCACACCCTCGAGTGAATGAGTTTATTGAAATCATGCAAACCGCCGGGCTGCAGGTGGAAATTGTCCCGGATGCCAAATCATTGATGTGGGGAAAATTGGTGATCAGTGCTGCGATCAACCCGCTGACAGCTTTACTGCGAGTCCCCAACGGCATCTTACTTGAAAGACCATCGGTCCGCCAGTTGATGTTTGCGCTGGCACAAGAAACCGCCGCGATTGCGATGGCACACGGCATTCACCTGCCCTTCGCCAACCCGCAAAACGCAGTAGAAACAGTCGTGCGAAACACGGCTGCCAATCGTTCATCCATGCTGCAGGATGTGCAGCGCGGCGCACAAACCGAAATTGATGCCATTTGCGGTGCAGTGGTACGCTGCGGAGAACAAATCAATCTAAAGGCACCCTTAAACCAGGCCATGTGGCAATTAATCAGCGCTCTTCAGGATTCGAACTCGCTCTCGACTTCATCCAATTCATAATCAGCCGCCTGCGCCCCCAGCCTGGCTTGTTTTTCGAAAGCTTCAGCCAGCAGGTCTAAAAACTCCGCCGGTTCATCCCTTGTAATGATACGGTTACGAACCAGCCTGGGCAAATGCTGCAACTTCAAATATTGTATGGCGTGTTTACGGAACAGGATCATGCCCTTGCGAGAGCCATAAAAAGCCAGGTGCCGCTCAAGATGCTGGCGAACCATATCGTGCACCATTTCCAGCGTAACCTGCTCCCGGTCCAGACCTGCAAAAATCCACGGGTTACCAATGGCTGCCCGGCCAACCATGACCGCCTCACAACCAGTGTAAGCCTTCATACGCTCAATATCAGCGACTACTTTAATATCCCCATTGCCAATCACCGGAATTTTTACCGCGGCCCTGATCTCTGCAATCGCATCCCAGTCTGCCTGCCCGGAGTAACCCTGCTCCTTGGTGCGGCCATGCACTGCAATCAGAGCGCCGCCATTTTCTTCCACGATCCTGGCAATCAGCTTATAACTGCGGCAATCATCCCAGCCTAACCGGATTTTTCCGGTGACCGGGATGGAAAGCGCGGCAGTCAATTTGCGAAAAATTCGGGCAACTTGCAAAGGCGTACGCATCAAACCCACACCGGCGCCATGGTGGACAACCTTGCGCGCCGGGCAGCCCATATTAATATCAATGATATCCGGAGCCTTGTCCTGAACACGCAAGGCCGCTTCCACCAATTCGGCGGGATCATCCCCGTATATTTGAAAAACCATCGGGCGCTCAATTTCATCATAGGTCAGACGGGCAGCCATGTGGCTGTATGCCTGGACGATATGCTGAGCCCGAACAAATTCGGTATAACTCATGGCTGAGCCGAGCATCCGGCACAGGGAGCGAAATGGCCAATCAGAAAAGCCATCCATGGGAGCCAGAATGGCATCCCCATAAACAGGAATTCCACCTACCTTGAAGCTTGGCATTTTAAGGGGTTCCGTATTTTCAACGGATGGTTTCAATATATTCATTATATTTTCCCGAGCTGCGTCATTCCATCACGCCAGTATCTGTTGCTTGTTTTGTATTTACCCGCGGGATGGGTCCTGCGGTCTGGAAAAGCACTGATAAACCGCAAAATGGTCTTTTCGTTGAATTTCGACCAGCCATCCAACCCGGCAATATGGGTGCGTATGGACGGATAAATCAGGATGGCCTTGATAAGACCGTTCAGCCCGAATGCGAAGCCTATTTTTTTAGCCGGTCGAAAAACAACTTGCGGAATTTGGCAACTTTGGGAGCTACCACCACCCGGCAATAAGGTTGGTTGGCATTATTGGCAAAATATTCCTGGTGATAATCTTCCGCCAGGTAAAATTTTTCAAACTTTTTCAATTCAGTCACGATCGGGTCAGTCCACAATTTCTGGTTGGTAAACTCCTGGATGACAAGTTCAGCCATGGCTTTCTGGGCCTCATCATGATAAAAAATGGCCGACCGGTAGGAGGTGCCGACATCATTGCCCTGCCGGTTCAAGGTGGTGGGGTCATGAATCGAGAAAAACACATTCAAAATATCTGTGTATGAAATAACTTCCGGATCGAAACCTACCTGGATAGCCTCCGCGTGACCGGTGGTTTCACTGCAAACCTGGCGATAAGTGGGGTTGGCAACATGCCCGCCCGAATAACCAGATTCGACCGATTCTACCCCTTTTAATTGATCAAAAACAGCTTCCAGGCACCAAAAACACCCGCCAGCCAGGGTTGCAATCTCTTTTGTATGCATGACAAAACTCCTCTATGATTAAAGATCAGGTTGCGCTTGATGATTTCGATTTCGAAACTCTTAAAAACTGTTCGACAATCAAGAGCGGGAACAGTGAAACAAACCAGGTCATGTAACCCTGGTACAGGACGCTATTGAAGGTGATAAAAATCGCAAATATCAGCAGCGCAGCAGCATATTTTTGGCAAAGTTCTTTCCATACCATCAGGTAGACTGCCAGTATCATTAACAACATCGGAACCCGGGCCAGCAAACCATCCCAACCCATGATTACATCCAGGCTGTTGGCGCTAAAGTGGTTTTCGGCCAGGCGGGTTGCGGAGAATAGGATCGACCGCACCAAACCATTTGCATTCCAGACCAGGAACGGCAGGCTTGAAAGTAAAGGGATGCTGACGATGATACCGATGGCCGCCAGAGATTGGCGGATCTTGCTGCGCAGATCCGGCGCAGACAGCCAGACCCAGATAACAAACAACGGCGCTATAAAGATGCCGATCTGTTTAAACGCGAGCGAAAAGCTGAGCAAGATTAAACCGAGCTTTTTATGGCGCGAAAAAAGCAAAAGCGCCGCGAGCATAAAGAAAATCGGGATGAAATCAAGATTGATGGTTTCCACCATCTTTAGCGACCAGCGATTAAAGAGCCAAAAACTGGCCGCAAAGACCCCACCCCATTCCATTTTTTGACTGGCCAGCACACCATAAAGCAAAATTGCCGTGGCGTATTCAAACAACTGGAATGCCAGACCCCAATAAATGATCCAGCGCGGAAATTCTGCCAGGCCTAATTTCTGGCTGATAAAAGACATTTCGTAAAATAACGGAAAATAAGTGGCATATTTGTTATTGGCACGCATATCACCATTCAGAATACGCACATACGGATTAACTCCGTCGCTGATCCTTTGTCCTTCAAGGAAGGAATAATATACATCCTGCTTGCCCAGGTTGGGTTTGGGTACTTGACGGTTGACCTGGATAGCAAAGAAAATGATTGCCAAAAGCGCCAGCCCTGATGCGATAAACGAAATTTTTCTGATCAATTCTTTGTGTTCCTTCCTTTTATCATAAACTGGCAAACTGACGTGTTGTGAAAAAAGGTGAATAAAAACGGAGTTGGGTAAACTCCCGCTGGGAAATGATACACTCCTCGATGTAAAACGAATTGTATTACGGATTATTCAACCTGGCTAAATATTACCTTAATTTTTGGGGTAAGGTTCGCCGCACTTGAGTTATATTGAATGGTTGCATGATTTGGTCGCAATGTTGTACAATACACAATAATCTAAATTGCTCGATGAAAGGAGAAATTTGATGAAGAGAAAACTTGTTTTGATTTTCTTAGCCCTTTCGATTTTGGTCTTTTTTTCTTCCAGCGCGTTTATAACGCCATATTTACAAGTCCAACTGCTCTCATCCGGTTACGTGAAAGATAAAGGCGTCACCTTTAAATTCTTGTTGACTGGAGATATCCATCCACGCGATATTAGAGGAGTGATCGTCATCAATAAAAAAAATATCAAACTGCATTGCAATTTTCCGGGTAAGGGTCCGTCCTCAATCACAATGACCTGCACCGCTTTTAAAGGCACTGCCGCAAAATACTCGGGCGAGTCAGGAATTGTCATTCTGGCCGGCCAACCCTTCTGGTTCAGGGTGCCTGCCAATCCCTAAACAAACACAGGCTTGAAGTGAAATTGAGATTGCATTGAAAGGGGCGACCAGCTGGCCGCCCCTTTTATTTTTATGACTTACAGACTCGGCTCAGGTGTCGTAACTGGTTCAGGGGCTTCTGTTCGAGCCAATACAATATCGCCATCGGCATTGACATCCACCTGGATATTGTCGCCATCCACAAATGTACCTGAGAGCAGGTTGTCGGAAAGCTGATCTTCCACCTTGAGTTGAATGACACGCCTCAGCGGGCGCGCGCCCATGTCTGGGTCATAGCCCTGGTTACCCAGCAAGGTCAACGCTTCAGGCGTGGCCACCAGGCTGATACTGTGATCCTTGAGTCGCTCAGAAACCTTGGCAAGCTCCAGACTGACAATTCTCTGGATATTTTCCTTGGAAAGGGAGCGGAAAACAATCACACTATCCACGCGATTGATAAATTCAGGCCGGAAGGCGCGTTTCAACGTCTCGGTCAATTTTTTGCGCATATCCTCATAAGAAAGGCGATCCTCAGTAACCTCGTCGCGTTTGAGAGCAAATCCGAGTGAAGCCTGTTTCTTGATCATATCTGCGCCGACGTTTGAAGTCATCACAATGATCGCGTTGCGGAAATCAACTTTACGACCACGTGCATCCGAAAGGTGACCTTCTTCCATGATCTGGAGCAGCATGTTATGGACTTCTGGATGAGCCTTTTCGATTTCATCAAAAACAATGATCGAATAAGGGTGTCTGCGCAGGGCTTCGGTCAGCTGACCGGCATCCTCGTATCCAACATAACCAGGAGGCGCACCCACCAGGCGAGCTGCGGTATGTCTTTCCATAAACTCAGACATATCCAACTGCACAGCGGCATCTTCACTGCCAAACATAAATTTGGCCAGGGTCTTGGTCAATTCGGTTTTCCCAACACCGGTTGGGCCAAGGAAAATAAACGTACCAATCGGACGGCGCGGATCCTTCAGACCAGCGCGGGCGCGACGAACAGCCCGTGAAATCGACTCGATGGCTTCATCCTGTCCAATGATGGACAACTTGAGTTCATCTTCCATGTGCAGCAGGCGCTCAGATTCTTCCTGCGCAATCTGCATCAGAGGTACACCGGTCCACATTGAAACAACTTCGGCGATATCTTCAGCCGTAACCACAGGGCAGTTGGCACGGTCCCAGACCGTGCGCATCCGCTCCAATTGGTTTTCAATACCCAGTTCCTGTTCCTGCCAGGAGCGCACTTCATCAACGTTGCCTTCTTCTTGAGCCAGGGAACGATTCTGACGCACATCGCGCAGTTGGGTAAAGAGATCCTTGGCCTGCTTGGCAGCCGGAGATTTATACATGCGAACCCGCGAAGACGATTCGTCGATCAAATCAATGGCCTTGTCAGGTAAAAATCTTTCGGTAACATACCGAGCAGAGAGGTGCGTGGCCGCTTCAAGAGCTTCATCCGAGATCACCAGTTTATGGTGCTCTTCATAAGCCGGGCGAATCCCCTTCAGAATCTGGATGGTCTCTTCTTCGGATGGTTCATCCACCTGAACCGGCTGGA
>CAZLJB010000151.1:0-7192 GCA_964559195.1 uncultured Anaerolinea sp.
GGGCGCCTCCCATCTCGTCAATTCGATCGATATAAGCGCTGGCGCGAGATTCTATTTCATCGGTAAGGTATTCAATCAAATACGATCCAGCCAGTGGATCGATTGAATCAGCAACACCAGATTCGTAAGCGATGATTTGTTGAGTTCGCAACGCTACTCTGACTGACTTTTCGGTGGGTAGCCAGAGCGCTTCATCCATGGAATTGGTATGGAGGGATTGAGTTCCTCCAAGAACGGCTGAGAGGGCCTGCAAGGTCACGCGCGCCACATTATTCTCTGGTTGTTGAGCAGTCAGAGTGGACCCAGCTGTTTGAGTATGGAAGCGAAGTTGCCAGCTTGCGGGTTTTTGTGCGCCAAAGCGACCGCGCATTATTTTTGCCCACATACGTCGTGCCGCCCTGAACTTGGCGATTTCCTCAAGTACGTTGTTGTGCGCATTGAAGAAAAAAGAAAGCTGAGGCGCAAACTCGTCGACGGGTAATCCCGCCTTTAGTGCCGTTTCAACATAGGCGATTGCATTTGCAAGTGTAAAAGCCACTTCCTGAACAGCAGTAGAGCCAGCTTCGCGGATGTGGTAACCTGAAATGGAGATGGTGTTCCAGTTAGGTACATTGTGAGTGCAGAAATCAAATATATCGGTGATAAGACGCATGGAAGGAATTGGTGGAAAGATATATGTTCCGCGGGCGATGTATTCTTTCAGAATGTCATTTTGGATGGTTCCCTGGAGGTCTTTCATATCAACCTCCTGGCGTTTTGCCACAGCAATATACATCGCCAGTAGAACTCCAGCCGGCGCATTTATCGTCATGGATGTAGAGACCTTGCCGAGCGGGATCTGATCAAAGAGAGTTTCCATGTCCTCGATCGAAGAAATTGACACTCCCACTTTACCTACTTCGCCCAGGGCCATTGGATCGTCAGCGTCGTAACCAATTTGAGTCGGTAAATCAAAGGCTACTGAGAGCCCGGTTTGGCCGGCTCCCAGCAAATACCGGTAGCGCCGGTTTGATTCTTCGGCAGTGGAAAAGCCAGCATATTGCCTCATTGTCCAAAATCGACCCCGGTACATGGTTGGTTGGACGCCGCGCGTGAAGGGAAATTCACCAGGAAAACCAAGCGAAACCGTGGTTGATTTGGAATTATCATCGGACGGAACCAGAATTGGAGGAATCTCAATCCCCGAGCTGGTTCTAAACGGCAACCTTCTTTCGGGGAACTTGTCAATCGATTTTTTGTATGTTGTTTCTTTCCATTTATTAAATTGATCCTTGATTGTCATTGTTCGCTCCAGGCTTTTCGGAATCAATGTTGAAATAAAATTATGTTAAGTAAAAGCATTTTTGTTGAGTTAATTCACTCAAAGATGTAAATAATGAGATTTTGAGGAAGTTAATCTTCGTTGTGTAGAATTCTATCACCGATGCAATCACCAACTGTATTTTGAAAATTATTAAATAGGATGGTACTACACTTATTGTGGATGTTTGAAAATATTGTGGCAACTATTGATAGTTATTTTCGTAAATAAAGGGACGAAAGTCATTTGTTTGGAAATTTGCAAAGTGCTACACTATCATTATCAGAATTCTCCACGGAGGCGCTTATGGGTCGCAAATTAATGTATGTTGGGGCAGGAATCTTATTTTTAATAAGTTTGTGTCTGCTTGGTTATGGCGCTTTGAATGTTATTGGTTCAACATCCAGCCAGGGAAATTCTTCTTGGCTTTCCTTTGGAATTGGGTTTGCTTGTGTTGGCTTTATTTTCCTGGCAGGGAGTATTGGTTTGGTCTGGATAGGGTCACGGAAAACTGTTGTCGATGGAGATGGGAGCCAGCAGGTGGTGATGAAGATTGACCTGCCTGGAGATACAAAAATCAGCCAGATGAAATGTCAATCATGTGGTGGCGCGATAACATCCTCGGATGTTAAGATGATGGCCGGCGCGCCTGTTGTGACTTGTCCGTATTGCCAGGCAACTTACCAACTATCGGAGGAACCCAAATGGTAACAGCACCCTGGAAGTATGCAATAAAAAATCGTTTTATGGTTTGGGTTCTAACCATCGGATTATTATTTGGGTTGACGAGTTCGGCATCTGCCCAATCCAATTATTCATTTCAGCTCACAAAAGAGATCGTTCAAATTTATCTAAACAAAGATGGGAGCTTTTCACTGGATTATTTGATGACTTTCGCAAACGATCCGGGGGCCAAGCCAATTGATTTTGTTGACCTGGGTTTGCCAAACAGTAACTATGATTTTTCAAGTATTACAGCTGATGTTGGGGGTAACAAAGTCACTGTGACCAAGGATTACCAGGGCAGTGGCAGTGGGGTGGCCCTTGATTTAGGGAAAAATATGATTCGCCAGACTGGAACTGTGCATGCCAGTGTGGGGCGTATTACCAGTATGTTTTATATCGATAGCACCGATCAGAATTACGCCAGCAGCGAGTTTTCTCCAACTTATTTTAGTTCCCAGTTCGTGCATGGTAATACGGATCTAACAGTTGTTTTTCATTTACCTCCGGGTGTTCAATCAAACGAACCCAGATACCACCCGGCCAGAGATGGGTGGCCTGGTGTGGTAGATCCAGCCACAGGTTTCGATCCGGACGGCAGGATCACATATACCTGGAATAGTCCGGATGCAAATGGCTCATCCCAATATACCTTTGGAGCTTCTTTCCCAAAGAGTTACATCCCTGATTCTGCAATCGTAACCGTATCCTTTAGTGATATTTTCATTGGTTTTATGGGAACGGTGGTCGGGTTTTTACCATTTTGTTGTGTTGGGTTGTTAATATTTGGTTTGCCAATTTTGAATGTGATTAATGAGCGCAAGCGGAAATTGCAATATATTAAGCCCACAATTTCGATCGAAGGTCACGGGATTAAACGCGGTCTTACGGCAGTCGAAGCTGCAATTCTGATGGGGGAGCCGCTTGACAAGGTCATGACAATGATTCTTTTCAGTACCGTTAAAAAAAGTGCTTTGCAGGTAACCAGTAAAGATCCATTAAAAGTTGAATTACTACCGGTTGATGCTCAGACGCTTCAAACATATGAAGTGGATTTTGTAAATTCCATGGCCAAACCTGACCAGGAGCGTAAAAAGGGGTTACAGGCCCTGATCGTTGCGCTGGTCAAAAGCGTAACGGAAAAAATGAAAGGCTTCAGCCGTAAGGAGACGCTTGATTATTACAAAGCCATTAATGAAAAAGCCTGGCTGCAGATCGCAGCCGCGGGGACACCGGAAGTAAAAAGTCAGATGTTTGAGGAAAATCTGGAATGGACCATGCTTGACAAAGATTATGATGATCGAGCTCGTCGAACATTTACTGGTCCAGTATTTATGCCAATATGGTGGGGTCATTATGACCCTGTTTATCAGAATGCGGGCTTGCCTCACAGCCCGTCTGCCAATCTGCCTTCCTTTCCATCCGGATCGGGAGGCCGGGCTGTTTTGCCTGGCGCGGACCTCGCGGCTTCCATGGTTGGAGGTGTTCAGAATTTTTCTGGCAAAGTGCTCGGAAATCTAAATGATTTTACGAATGGCGTCACCCATGTCACGAATCCGGTTCCCCCTCCATCTCGCTCGAGCAGCGGACATTCTGGTGGTAGCGGATGTGCCTGTGCCTGCGCTTGCGCTGGTTGTGCTTGCGCGTGTGCTGGAGGCGGTCGTTAAGACACATTGCTTATGAATAAAAAATTTATTTCAGAGTTGAGGCTGAAATGACAGCCCGTCCTTACGATTTGCGTTCTGGTTTGAAACGTTTTTTCTCAACCAGTAATTCGTCTGATGCAACGGAAGCGTTCGAGGGGGCGCGTATTTACCATTACCGGCTGGCGGGTGATGACGAAAAAAGCCGGGTGCATTTGCGATTAGACGCGGATGGTCACGGAACCTTGATAGTAAATGCCAACCGAATTATGCAATTAAATCCAACTGCGGCGTTAATGGCTTTTCATATTCTAGAAAAAAATTCTGATGATGAGACCGTCAAGGTTGTCCAGAAGCAGTATGACGTATCTACCAAGCTGCTAAGAAGTGATCTGGAGATCATTAAAAGCCAGATTGCGGAACTGACTCGACCGGAAGGTGCCTGTCCCATCCACGAATTGGAAATCGAGACAACTGCACCGTTTAGCGTTCGTCCCTCTGCGCCATTCAGGATGGACATTGCCATTACTTACCGCTGTAATAATAATTGTAGTCATTGTTACAATGCGCGTGAACGAAATTTTCCTGAACTTTCTACCGAAGAATGGAAACATGTGTTGGATATAACCTGGTCGTTGGGGATTCCTCACGTCGTTTTTACGGGAGGTGAACCCACATTACGGGCTGATTTACCTGAATTGGTGGCACATGCCGAGGCAAATGGGCAAATTACCGGGATTAACACAAATGGACGCAGATTGGCGGATCCTGAGTATGTAAAAAAACTAGTTGCCGCTGGCCTGGATCATGTTCAAGTAACGGTGGAATCGAGTGATTCGGATATTCATAACAAAATGGTTAACGCCAGGGCATTTGATCAAACAATTTCCGGGCTAAAAAATATTTTAGCGACCTCCTTATTTGTAATGACCAATACAACCATGTTGCATAGTAATGTTGAAAGCATTCCGGGTACCCTCGATTTTTTGGCTGAATTGGGAGTTCCTACGATTGGATTGAATGCTTTGATTCATTCTGGACATGGCGCGACGGTTGGAACCGGATTGTCCGATTCTGAATTATCACCCATTCTTGAAATGGCCCGAATGAAAACTGACGAGCGCGGTCAGCGCTTGATCTGGTATACGCCAACGCAATATTGTGGTTTTGATCCCGTAAAACTTAACCTTGGTGTAAAAGGCTGCTCAGCAGCCTTGTATAACATGTGCATTGAGCCCAATGCGGATGTATTACCTTGTCAGTCTTACTATCAATCAGTAGGGAATATATTGAAAGATGATTGGGATTCGATTTGGAACCATTCACTTTCGACCAGATTGCGTGAGCGGCAGGGTTTACCGGGAAAATGCACGGGATGTGAATTGCTGTCAGAATGCGGTGGCGGGTGTCCACTTCAGTTTGAAAAGACTGATTAACTAATAACGTTAGGAGATGATCTTTTATGCATGAATGGATTGCAGAATTCCCCGCAGCGATAACTGTTTGTGACAGGGATGGAATAATTCTGGAAATGAATGATAAAGCCGCCAAAACTTTCGAACTGGATGGCGGTTATGATTTGATCGGTTCAAACATGTTGGATTGCCATCCCGAACCTTCTCGGTCAAAAACAGAACGTTTATTGGCGGCCAGGGAAAAGAATATTTATACAATTGAGAAAAAAGGCATCCGGAAATTGATTTATCAATCTCCATGGGATCAAAATGGTCAATATGCTGGATTTGTGGAACTCTCTTTGGAGATCCCTGCTGAAATGCCCCATTTTGTGCGACGGTAACGTCATAATCAATAAATTTCTTCGAAAATTATTGATTATGAAAATAAAGAGCTAATTTGCTGGAGGCGCAATGAATCTTATAAATCGTCTTACAGAATTTGTAAAACCGTTCAAGCCTTTGCCTGAAGGTGTTTACCATATGCAATCTGAAGGGGTAGGCGAGAAGCCGTTCCGATTGCATTTACGTTTACAAAGGAATGGGATCGGTGTCCTGGTCATAAATGCTTCTACAGTCCTTCACCTGAATCCGACGGCAGCAGAATTTGCTTTGCACATGATCAAAGGTTCCAATCCGAAAGATGCATCCAGAGCAGTTTCAGGTCGTTATCGGATTGGTAAGAAACTAGCTTTGCTCGATTACAACGAATTTACAGAGAAAATTTTATCTTTGATAAATAACCCACATTTGGATCCGGTTTCCATCCTTGGGTTGGGACTTGTCCAGCCAAATAGTTCGGATTTAAGCGCCCCTCTTAGACTCGATTGCGCATTGACTTATCGGTTACCATCTGACGCTGATCCGTCCTTTGCACCTGTCAAACGTGTCACCCGCGAACTAACCACGTCTGAATGGCAGACTGTGATGGATAAAGCCTGGGGAGTTGGTATTCCTCACATTGTATTTACTGGTGGTGAAGCAACCTTAAGGGATGATCTTGTACTTTTGATTTCCCATGCCGAAAAAAATGGACAGGTGGCTGGTTTATTGACTGATGGCATTAAATTAGCCGATGCGACCTACCTGGACACTTTGCTAAAGACAGGTTTGGACCACTTAATGGTACTTTTGCCGATCGATAGTGAGCCTGATTGGAAATCACTGGGTAATATGGTTCAAGCCGATATATTCCTTGCTGTCCATTTGACTGTTACGCCTGCAAATGCTGCCAGTGTGGAAGAATTGATTATGAAAATCCACAAGATTGGGGTGGAAAATATTTCCATCAGTGTCTCAACTCCGACCTTGAAAAATGATGCGGTACGATTACATAACTGTGCAACAGATTTGGGGTTGCGATTAATTTCGGATTTACCCGTCCCATATTCGGCATCACATCCGGCTGCTTTTGAAACATCCGAAGACGCAGAACCAACTGGAGCAGGAAAAAGCTGGTTGTATGTTGAGCCTGATGGTGATGTGCTGCCAGCCCAGGGATTCGCTGATCAAATCATGGGCAATATTTTGATTGACAATTGGGATAAAATTTACCTGGACAAAAAATAAATTTGTCCAGGTAAATGGTGATCAGTTGAAAAATTTGATTAATCCAAGTTTAAATATTTTATCCAGACTCAAGGTGTGGCAGGAGGCGTAGCAGTCAGATTTTGCGTGGCGTTGATTGTATTGCTGGTGGCGTAAGGAAGTGATTGTGCGGGAGGCTCGGTTGCTGAAACCGTTTGGGTGGGGGCTGAATAGTCAGGTACTGATATTATTACTTGATGCGCATCTGTGGTTTGTTGGGCGTAGACTATTACCAGGCAAGGTGTATCTCGATTTAGCAACTGATTTAGTTCGGCGGATTTTAGAATACTGGTTGATTCAACTTTGTAAGTCAAAATATCCTTATTGCTCATCGTCATTAAAACTTTATCATTCGTGTTGAAGGTCTGAAAAACTGCATCCAATTGTTTGTTCCAGGGTATAGATACCAGCCTGCAGATTTCCGTGCCTTGCAGCCATTCCGGGCTTTTTGGATTCCATATGCCCCCTTGCACAGAGCCGATGGA
>CAZLJB010000152.1:0-7125 GCA_964559195.1 uncultured Anaerolinea sp.
GGTCCCAGAGCCAAATTCAACATAAGTCTTCACACTCTGCGCAGATATCAATTTGATTGATTCTGTCCACCTTACACGTGATTGCATTTGGGCGATCACATCTGCGCGCAAATCCGCCGCGCGGGTTATTGGTTCCGCAGAAACATTCCCTACGACAGGAATCGAAACATCCGAAAAAGATGCAGACCTAACAGCTTCGTTCCATTCTGCCTGAATTGTAGACATTAAGGGCGAATGCGCGGCGATACTTATTGGCAGTGATAAAGCCCGCTTTGCCCCTGCAGCCTTGGCCCCAGCGATAGCCCTTTCAACCGCAGATTTATGACCAGAAATTACCACCTGCCCTGGACAATTATCGTTGGCAACTTGTACAATTTCGCCGCCTACACTAGCCTCTGAACAAACTTTATCCAGAGTTGGAATATCCACTCCTAATATGGCAGCCATCCCTCCCGGATTTATATCCCCAGCACGCTTCATCAATTCGCCACGTTTTCTGACCAGGCGCAATCCATCCTCAAAAGTAATTGCTCCCGCAGCCGCAATGGCAGATAACTGTCCCAACGAATGTCCGGCCATGAATAAAGGTGAATTTCCCGGGAAAATGTCCTGAAAAGTTCGGTAAGCTGCCAACGAATGGATGTAAAGTGCTGGTTGGGTATTTATAGTGTTGTTCAATTCAGATTCTGGCCCAATCCACATAACATCAGAAAATGGCATCCCAAGAATGTCATCGGCTTCACTGAATATTTCTCGCGCGACCGCAAAGGTAGATTGAAGGTCCTTACCCATGCCAACAATTTGTGACCCTTGCCCTGGAAACATGAATGCTGCATTTCTTGAATCGAAAACCATCACCACGCTCCTAGAAAAAAATTAATAAAGATCCTGATTTTTACTACCTAACCAATCATCTTACATAAACACAAACGCGCCGTGTTGGTCACGGCGCGTTTGTGTTTTTTAGGACTTCTTTTCTTTTTCGACAACAATTACTTCGCGGCCCTTGTAATGCCCGCATTTTGGGCAAACTACATGAGATAAGCGCATCTGTCCACAATTTGGACAGGTCGTCAAATTAATGGATCCTAATGCATCATGCGCCCGGCGACGATCACGGCGACCCTTCGAGTGCTTACGCTTTGGTTGTGGTGGCATTACGTGCTCCTTTTACGATTGCATCCAGAAGACTGGTTTCTTAGCTGTTTAAGCGGATGGATTATAGCGGGGTTATAACCCTATGTCAAGCAAAAAAAATCGTAATATATTTTTTATTATCCACAGGTTTGAAATATTGACTTGACCTATTTTGAGTAACTATAATTCAACTTGATCGCTGGTCGAAGATCCACCAGCTCTCCCTTCGTCAATTGTCGAACAGTTTCCAAATTAACAACTTTTCCCTTGTGATTTGATCCGGTATAGCGTCCCGAAAGTCCTAATTGATTAATATACTCACCACCCTTAGCTTTGTAAGCCCCAGGCACTTCATTTTCAGGATAAATGGCGTTATAAGGACATTCTGGAACACATGCCCCACAATCGATACAAGAACCTGGATCGATAAAATAGGTTGGTCTATTTTCAACCGGGCTGCCTGGGCTTATACACTCCACCGGGCATACTTCAACGCACCCGCCATCTCGAAGACACAGGCTTGTAATAATATGGGACATGATTTCTCTCCTTTGGAAAGCCTTGATTGTTGATTGGAAAAGAAAAAGCAGAAACAACTATTATAATGTCGTTTCTGCTTTTCAAATGTTACGGAGTATTATTTACCGAAACGCCTGGCCACTTCATCCCAATTGATGACGTTCCACCAGGCTGACGCGTATTCTGCCCTGCGGTTCTGGTATTTTAGATA
Organism: uncultured Anaerolinea sp.; assembly: GCA_964559195.1. Taxonomy (GTDB): domain Bacteria; phylum Chloroflexota; class Anaerolineae; order Anaerolineales; family Villigracilaceae; genus UBA5195. The sequence continues at coordinate 1,868 of CAZLJB010000152.1, forward strand.
ATAAGCATGCTCCCATACATCAAGCCCTGCCAGCGGTTTCAATCCATCGGTCAAAGGATTGTCCTGGTTGGCAGTTGACACAACTGCCAACTTGCTTCCTTTTAAGACCAACCAGGCCCATCCGGAGCCAAAACGACCCATAGCTGCTTTTTCAAATTCAGTTTTGAAGCCAGCGAATGAACCGAAATCAGAAGTTATTGCATTGGCAAGTGAGCCCTTCGGCTCTCCGCCTGCATTTGGAGCCATGATTTGCCAAAACATATCATGATTATAATGACCACCACCATGATTTCGTACAGCCGGTCTGATATCTTCCGGAACTTCGTTAAGTTTCGCTACCAGGTCATTCAATGACCAGCTGGCCAATTCAGGATGTTTATCGAGAGCAGCATTCAGGTTGGTAACATAAGCCGCATGATGCTTATCATGATGAATGGTCATGGTCTGGGTATCGATAAACGGTTCCAGCGCGTCAAAACCATAGGGAAGTGGTGCTAATGTAAAAGCCATAGGTGTCTCCTTTGAGATACGGGGTTGACTAGATTAAAGGTGTGCCTTACTATTTGTAACTATCTTTATTCTAGCCCTGCCTCTTGAGTCGGTCAATTCACAATTCGGACGATTTCAGTCGTCAAAAAGGGTGATGGTTTATCACCAAAGGAGCATACTGATGCATCGCCAAGGCTCAAAACCATTCTTTACCCTCGCAATTTTAGGTGGAATCCTTGCCGTCTCGACTTCCTCCATATTTATCCGTTTCGCCAACCAGGAAGCCCCGTCCCTGGTCATCGCTGCATATCGGCTTACATTAGCCAGCCTTGTACTTGCACCGTTTGCAATTATCCGGTACAAATCTGAACTCCGCAATTTAACCCGGTACGAACTTGCAATGGCTTTGCTATCCGGTTTTTTTCTCGCTTTGCACTTCGCTACCTGGATCTCTTCTTTGCAATATACGAGTGTTGCCAGTTCAGTCGTTCTAGTAACGACTACTCCACTTTGGGTTGCCCTGCTATCGCCAATCATTTTGAAAGAGGCGAGTGGGAAACCAGTTATTATCGGCATGATCTTATCCCTGATCGGTGGTTGCATCGTAGGTATATCAGATTCTTGTGCTTGGCAAAATGGCCTCATTTGCCCACCAATAGCCACATTCATTCATGGTACCGCATTTTTTGGTGATATTCTCGCCCTTTGGGGTGCTCTGATGGCTGCAGGGTATATTATGATTGGCCGACGCTTAAGGGAAAAAATGTCTCTGATCCCCTATATTTTTGTCGTGTATGGAATGGCTGCCATAGTTCTACTAATAATTTTGGTTTTTTCAGGCGAATCTGTTTTCAATTTCTCTCCCACAACTTATATCTGGTTTATATTACTGGCATTAATCCCTCAATTGCTCGGACACTCTACCTTTAATTGGGCGCTGCGCTATCTACCCGCTTCCTTCGTATCCATTACTTTGCTTGGAGAACCTATTGGCTCAACCATCCTAGCGTATTTTATTCTTCGCGAAACCCCTGCAGTAATTAAAATTATTGGTGGGGTTTTTATTTTAGCCGGAATATATATCGCATCAATGAAACAGACCAAAATTCCGAGAACTGACATCAGGCCTGTCAATACACAGTATTTAAACTAAATAATGAATTCAGAATTGGCCAAGTCGATTTTTTTTTGAGTGAAATCCTGGAAAATAATTTTCACTTGCTCCTCAGCTGATTATCCTTCCTTAATCGTAATTAATTAACTAAAAAGATATTCTCATACCCCCAACTGAAAATAATCGTTAGCTACAAGCTTCAGTTGCCCATACTAAATGCCCAAATATCAAAAGCACCAGGGATATGAATTCCTGGTGCTTTTGATATTTGCTGAAAAAGTTACTTGACCACTTCCTTTTTCTTTTTCTTTTTCTTATCTTTATCTTTATTTTTCTGTTCTTTATTTGCCATGGAATACTCCTTTCTTGGAAATCAACGCTGAAAGACCCAGTTCAAATCATAGATATCTTTCCCGAGTTTTTCACTCAGCATGTCATCGGTCATTCGCCACGTCCAGAAACCTCCGACCTTACCCGGAAAATTCATCCTGGCATCCGTACCCAATCGTAAAAAATCCTGCATGGGAGCTATTGCGAAAACAGCTATAGAACCCCAAATTGCTCGCAGCATATCCCCAGGAACGTCTGTGTTTTCCCGGTTGATATAACGGTGGTAATAATCTCTTTCCGCAGGTGGCGCACTTCGATACCACCCCAAAGATGTATCATTATCATGTGTTCCCGTATACACGACACAATTCGAAATATAGTTATGAGGTAAAAATAAATTATCCGGACCAGAAAATGCAAATTGCAAGATTTTCATCCCCGGCAATCCAAACATATCACGTAATTCAATAACATCAGAGGTTATTTCCCCAAGATCTTCTGCAATAATTGACAAATCACCTAATTTATCATGAATTGCATGAAATAGCTTGGCCCCCGGGCCATTCACCCATTGTCCATTTTCTGCAGTAAGTGCATCACCGGGTATCTCCCAATAACCCGCAAACCCTCGAAAATGATCAATACGGACAATATCAACCAGACTAAGTGATGATTGGATACGCTCAATCCACCAACGAAATCCGCTAGATTCGTGTTTTGCCCAATTGTATAAGGGATTTCCCCAAAGCTGACCAGTTGGAGAAAAGTAATCCGGTGGTACGCCCGCAACAACGGTTGGTTTGCCAGCCTTATCCAGGAAAAATAGTTCTGGATTTGCCCAGGCATCAGCAGAATCCATTGCTACAAAGATGGGGATATCTCCAATGATTTTAATATTCTTGGAATGCACATATTCTCGTAATGCCATCCATTGTCGAAAAAACAAAAACTGCCGAAATTTTTGTCTGGTGATAGCCAGCAAGTAGTCTTGGCGTGCTTTTTCCAGCGCCTGTTTCTGTCGTTTCCGTTGCTCTTTTGGCCATTCATTCCATGACACACCCCCATTGGCATCCTTTAATGCCATAAATAGGGCAAAATCATCCAACCAGGAAGCGTTTTCATTGCAGAAATAAAAAAACTCATCATGAATGGAATTAGGATTCATGGATTGGAACCGAACGAATGCTTTATCCAATAAAGCAAATTTCCAATGAAAAAGCCCCCCAAAATCTACCCTCGAATTATCCCAGGCCGGCATGTCAACCAGATCATCGCTAATTAATAAGTCGTTGGCCAACAACAATTCAGGACTAATAAGGTATGGATTTCCTGCAAAAGCAGAAAAACATTGATAAGGGGAATCCCCATACCCAGTTGGTCCCAGCGGCAACACCTGCCAGAGTTTGCAATTCGCATCCGCCAAAAAATCGATAAATTTGTAAGCTTGCGGTCCCAAATCACCAATACCATATGGTCCTGGCAAACTCGTTGGGTGTAGAATAATTCCAGAGCTACGCTCAAAAGTCATGATTTCCTCGAAATCAGAGATGAATATAAACCTGAATATTGTTCAGCGGATGCTTGCCACGAAAAATTATTTTTCATTCCTGTCCTTTGCATTTTTTGCCACATGATTGGCATTTTATACATGCTGATCGCCCGTCGCAATACTCCAGACAGTACACTTGGAGATGGCTCTGTAAAAAGAAAGCCCGTAACTCCCTCAACTATCGTATCACGCAAACCACCAGTAGCACGAGCGACAGGTATTGAACCATATCTCATGGCAATCATTTGCGCTAATCCACAAGGCTCATAACGCGATGGCATTAGTAGCATATCCGCACCACCATAAATCTGCCGTGACAATTTGCCGTCATAGCGAATAACGGCGCTCACCCGGTTTGGAAACTCATTTTCTAAACGTCTGACCATAGATTCAATCACTGGATTCCCGGATCCCAACAGTATTGCCTGCCATCTCAATTTAGAAATCATTTTTAAAGCTTCAATTGTTATATCAACACCCTTCTGTTGGTCCATTCGGGTGATCATTGCCATCAGAGGCATATTGTCATTAACTTCAAGTCCAAATTTTGTTTGAAGAAATTTCTTATTTTCAGATCGCAAATTGATTTGTTCTATCGAAAAAGATTCAATAAGAGCTTCATCAGTAGCAGGATCCCACGAAACAGTATCGATTCCATTTACAATACCAGTTACGCTTTCATGGCGTGATTGAAGATAAGTTTCTAATCCACAACCATATTCCACCGTTTGGATTTCTTCAGCATAGGACGGAGAAACCGCAACAATTTCATCAGCTGACCATAAACCAAGAGGCAAAGGTGTCTGCTGACCCCACCAGGGTAATTCCAGTGTATTCGCCGGCGGTAAACCATAAGCACTCAAAGCCGCCTCAGATCCAGCGCCCATATAGCACAAGTTGTGAACTGTCTGAATTGTTTTTACGCCATTCCAAAAAGGATCCTGCTGCATTAGTCGAACAGCGTACAGAGCGCTGGCGGTATGCCAATCATTTGCATGAACAATGTCAGGATGCCAATCAAGACGTTTGGCTAGTTCCAGGGCAGCCATTGAAAAAAAAACAAATTTCTCTCCATCCACCGAAGCATCACTGTCATACACCTTGGTTGCCCGACTAAATGGATCACCAGAAATAAAATATACGGTTAATCCATTCAGATCGGTACTAAATACTTGCACAGGGACTTCTCCACCAGCCCGAGGAATCGTGAATACCAGCTCCCTGCGGATGTCAAAATTATCCATTCGAATAACAGTATGAAAGGGGATTACCAGGCGCACATCCAAGTTTACATTTAGATTGAGTAATGCGCGTGGTAGTGAACCACCAACATCTCCCAAGCCACCGACTTTCACAAAAGGATCAGCCTCAGAAGACAGAAATAGAATTTTAAGTGGAGTAATCATTTGTATATTTTACAACAAAAAGCACCCACATGATTAATTCCTAATCCCATCTTCTCCTATTGGTCATTCGTTAATGAAACATCAATCAAAATCATCTCTGAATTAAAAAAGATAAAGACATTCATTTTTTTGGCGTGAAAACCCAATCATATTCCCCCGAAACCCCGGTAACAAGAATTTTACTGGGTTGCCCAAGTGTCATTATTCGCAAATCAGATTGAAAAAGGAAAATAAAAGTATTTGGATTTTGCCATTTAATATTTTGAGCCCCGCCGACGTCGCTCAAAACTGAGTTTATAGTAGTGGAAGAAATCCAAACATCGTCTGATTTGTTGAGCCAATAAATAATATTTTTTGAATTGGGTGACCA
>CAZLJB010000153.1:0-3813 GCA_964559195.1 uncultured Anaerolinea sp.
GGGGTCCCGATACCCACTATGCTGGATACAATAATCAAATATGCAATCAAAACTCGTTCGAGATCTCATGTCAGTTGGCGTTCCAACTTGCAAATCCACGACCCTAATTATGGAAATCGCCAGATACATCCTGGAACATAACATAGAAGAAATGGTTGTACTCGGTACCGAAGGAGAGGGTATTGGGGTAGTAGGGTACGATGAATTGGTAAAAGCTTATTGCCGTGACGACGATCAATTATTGACAGCGGAAGATGTTATGAGAGAAGGAGTCCCTGACCTCCCAGCAGACATACCCCTCCGCCTGGCAGCCCAAATGATGAAAGATAAAGGCATTCGAGTTGCTTATATGACTCATAATTCCGCAGGGATTATTTATCCAGCGGCCTCAATTTCGTATAAACATATCCTCAGGGTCATGGCAGCCAGGGATGAGTCTGAGCTAAAAGATCTTGGTGTGGCGGCAGAACGAAAATCACCAATTGATACCTTTCTTGCAAGACGAGATGAAGCCAGACGCAAGGCAGGACTGAGTTAATTCAATTCGAAATGGATTAAATAATCCATATAAAAACAAGGAGTCAAAAATGGCAATTGAAATTCCAAAAGACAAATGGACAGGTAAAGTTCGGATGGTTCAAATTGGAGCGACTGCTGCAGACGGTGGTACGCGTGGAAAAAGCGTTATTGTGGGTGGGGAAACTACCATGCCATTTTTGCACTACGAATCGCCCACCCCAAATTCACCAGTCATCGCGATTGAAATAAAATCCAGAAAACCAGATGACTGGTCTGCTCTGCTTGAAGAAACCTGGGGAGATACCATGCTGACTCCGGCAGCCTGGGCCAAAGAAGAAGAAAATATTGGCGCAGATATGATTGTATTGTGGCTTTCTACCGAAGATAGCGCTGAAGATGCTGTCGAGGCTGTTAAATCAGTCCTGGCATCAACCAGCCTGCCGCTGGCAGTATTTGGCCCTGGGCAGGTCGAAAAAGATAACGAACTGCTGGTTGCAGTTTCGGAAGCCGGCAAAGGAGAAAAGCTCCTGCTCGGGATTTGCGAAGACAAGAACTACCGCACGATTGCTGCTACATCCATGGCCAATGGTCACCTAATTGTTGCAAGAACTGCAATGGATGTGAATCTGGCCAAACAGCTCAATATTCTTATCAGCGACATGGGCTTACCCCTCGATCGGGTGATCATGGATCCCACAACCGGTGCTCTGGGTTACGGCATGGAATATGGTTATTCTGTTATGGAACGGCTTCGCATGGCTGCCTTGCAGGGTGATGCAATGACCCAACTTCCCATGATGGTAACACCAGGTTTTGAAACCTGGAAGACCAAAGAGGCTAAAGTTGGAAACGGTGTACCCGAAGCCTGGGGCGATTGGAAAGAACGCGCCATTCATTGGGAAACATTGACAGCCATCGCCCTGCTCGAATCGGGCGCTTCGATCATCGCGCTGCGTCACCCCGAATCGCTAAAGCGGGTTCGCACAGCCATCAACGAACTCATGACTGCTTAGGAGGACGAAATGGCACTTTCTGGTATTCAAATTTACAAAATGCTTCCACAAACAAACTGTAAGGAATGCGGGTTTCCAACCTGTCTGGCATTTGCCATGAAGCTGGCAGCCAAGCAAGTTGAACTTTCTGGATGTCCGTATGTGAGCCCGGAATCAAAAGTCCAACTCGCCGAATCTTCAGCGCCACCCGTCCGCCTGATTACATTGAAAGGTCCTGGCACTGAAATCAAGGTCGGCAATGAAGTTTGTTTATATCGTCACGAAAAAACTTTCTACAATAAGAGTGGGTTGTTTATCCGGATTAAATCATCCATGGCGGATATCGGAGCCATCGTTTCCAGGGCTGACGCATATAAAGTAACTTATGTCGGCATGGATTTTTCAATTGACGGTTTCGCGATTGAAGACGACGATCCTGAACAATTTGCTGAGGCTGTTAAGTCTGTTCGATCTGCTACCAAGCGTCCCCTGATTTTGATTTCAAATGACCCGCATGTATTAACTGCTGGTCTTAAGCCCTTATCTGGAGAAAAACCACTTCTATTAGGCGCAAATTCGGCAAATTGGGAAAGCATGGCAGAACTTGCCAAAAATGCTGGTGCCTGTCTGGGAATATGCGCCGAAACCATCGAAGAATTGGCCGATCTATCCGAAAAGATCAAAACAAAAGGCGTTGAGGACCTTGTCCTGGCACCTTCGACAAACACGATGGGCAAATCCCTGACGCTGGCCACCCAAATTCGCAAGCTGGCCCTCAAGAATTTCCGCCCACTCGGCTATCCAATTCTGACAATGCCTTGCAACGCCGTGTCTGATAAACGCGAATCTCTAATCGCTGCACAATCAGTGGCAAAATATGCTGGCTTTATTATCCTGGATAAATTTAACCCGGAATTGCTATACGCCCTACTGGTACTGCGGGAAAACATCTACACAGACCCGCAAAAACCGATCCAGGTTACTCCAGGTCTATACGAAATTAATAATCCGAAGCCAGATTCTCCCGTTCTTGTTACCACCAATTTCAGTATTACCTACTTCTCCGTTGCAAATGAAGTTGAAAGCTCGGGGTTGCCCGCCAGGCTGCTGGTCGTAGATGCAGACGGCATGTCAGTTTTGACTGCCTGGGCGGCAGGAAAATTTGACGCGGAACGTATTGCAAAAGCCGTGAAGTTTTTCGAGGTGGAATCGAAAATCAACTCGAAACGCATTGTTATTCCTGGCCATGTCGCTGTCCTTTCGGGCGAATTGGAAGAAGAATTACCCGGTTGGGAAATACGGGTAGGGCCTCGCGAAGCTGTGGATTTACCCGGTTTTATGAAAAAGGTACTTTAGTACGTTTTTGTACGCCGTTTTGCCGAGACAGTCTCATGGTTTGGATTTCCCGCAGCTGATCCATGAGATTGCCTCCCGGTTTGAACTCTATAAGGCCGAAGTTATTAAACGAAACCAACCATGTCTGAAAACAATATAACCTTCACTATCGCAAATGGAAACACGATTTCGGTAACCGCCCCAACCGGCTTACTGATTTCAGAAGCAGCTCAAAAAGCTGGCATTGATATTGGTCAACCTTGCGGAGGACAGGGTCGGTGTGGCAGATGTGCAGTTCAGATTACGGATGGTAAAACACGTCGACGCTCAACATTTCGTCTTTCAGAAGATGCAATTGCGAATGGATTCGCGCTTGCCTGTCAATCCGTTATCGAGGGTGATTCATCAATTTTTGTTCCAGAACAGGAAAAAATTGAACGAAAGTTAACCTCCGATCGTACTGCCGCAGAAGTAACGGTACCCGATGGGTATGATTTCAACTGGTCTCAAACCCTTCGCCGATACAACCTCAACATTTCCGAACCATCCATGGACGATCAGTCTGATGATTGGAGCCGTTTAAAAACAGGTCTGCGACAGCAGTACAAACTTGACAATGTTTTTTGCACCATCAGCCTCCTGCGCCGATTAGGTCCAATTTTGCGGCAATCGAAATGGGCCATAACAATCGTTGCCAACCTCATTGACCAAAACAGCATCGATGTGATTGATATTGTTCCTGGGCCAGTCGATGAAAACGAACCACTTTATGCAGCGGCAATTGATATTGGAACAACTACCATTAGTCTCTGGTTGGTTGATTTAATTACCGGGAAGGTCAAATCCCAGGCCACTGAGTACAACGGTCAAATCGCACGTGGTGAGGATGTAATTTCTCGCATCATTTATTCTGGGAAAAATGACGGTCACCTTGATCTTCAAAAAAGGGCGATTGATACCATCAACA
>CAZLJB010000153.1:3913-7119 GCA_964559195.1 uncultured Anaerolinea sp.
ACGAATACGTGGTTGTCTGGGCAGGCGAAAGTTATTCCGGAAACGATATAACCATTACTCGGGTGGATATAGATAATCTCCTGCGCGCAAAAGCCGCTATTTACGCCGGATTTAGTGTGCTAGCCGAACAAGTCGGTATGACCATCGAAAACGTCGAGCAAATGTTTATCGGCGGGTCCTTTGGCAAGTATATAAATGTTGAAAAAGCAGTTCAAATTGGCTTACTACCCGATATGCCGTGGGAAAAGTTTTCCTTTTTGGGGAATACATCGATCAAAGGAGCATATCTGACATTACTAAATGCTGACGAACGTGAGCGTATCAAAGAAATTGCAAACCGAATGACTTATATAGAACTTTCCGCCGACAATACTTTTTACGAAGCGTTTACTTCGGCCTTGTTTTTACCCCACACTGATATTTCAAAATTTCCGACAGTCCAGTCTTTGTCACAAAACAATAAAAACAACCAGACCAAATTTGATCTAAATTTATCAAACAATTGATTTTCTACAAACAACTCAGCTGAAACAATTTTGGAGGAAAAATGTACATCATTGGTGAAAACATTCATATCATTTCAGAAAAAGTCAAGGAAGCATTGACTAACCGGGACCAGGAATTTTTTATGGATCTGGCAGTCAGGCAGGTGGAAGCCGGTGCGAGCGCTGTTGATATTAATCTCGGCCCACGAAAAAAGGATTGGGCAGAGGTTTTCCCATGGGTGGTTGGAGCCATTGAAAGCGTTGTTGACGTTCCTCTTTCCATTGACACAACCAATATTGATGGCATGGAAGCTGCGCTAAAAACAATAAAAAAAGCTCAGCCAATTCTCAACTCCACATCTGCCGAACCAGATCGGTTGGAAAAAATACCCCTTCTGGCAAAAAAATACGGTGCCAGGGTGATCGCATTAACCATGGCAGCCGAAGGGATACCAGTTTCAGCCGATGATCGGGTTAGTATTGCGCTCGAAAAATTAATTCCACGCATGATGGAAATTGATTTTCCAATGAAAGACCTCATTATCGATCCCCTTGTGCTCACAACTTCTGGATGCCAGCAGTATTGCCCCCATCTGATTGAGACAGTCCGAACTTTGCAATATGCCTGGGATCCAGCGCCAACAATTTCTGTTGGTTTGTCGAATGTCTCGAATGCAGTACCAAACGAAAACAGACCATTAATCAACCGGGTTTATCTTGCCATGTTAATGGGTGTCGGTCTGCAAATGATGATTGCCAATCCGTTTGATCATGAACAAAACTCCGTGATTAATTGGATTGAAACTAAAAACATGTCATCCTCTATCTCTCGGCTGTATAATAAAATTGCAGAACGTATTGCTGCATCCGACGAACCACAGTTCGAAGATTTTGACATGTCCGACCCCGAACAAGCTGCAATCTGGAAGACAACCCAGATCCTGCTCAATAAAGTCATTTACGCAGATGGCTATTTGAATCAGTAAAAAACATTCACATGGTGATATTGACAAAAGATAAGTGAACAAACCAATCATGAATAAGATTGAATAAACACAAAACCCTGGAGGTTGTTATGCCAATCTTTACCCCTGGCCGGCGCTGGCAGCCAGCTTATTCACCCTTCAAGCAAGAATCCTTTGGGAATCTTGTTCTGGAGAACATCGAATTTGCAATCAAAAGTCCATTGTTTGGCTGCCGAATGTGCGGTAATTGCATGCTTCAAGAAACAGCCTTCATTTGCCCAATGGAATGTCCAAAGGGTCTGAGAAACGGTCCATGCGGAGGTTCCACGCCCGAACATTGTTATGTCGATAAAACCAGACCCTGTATCTGGTATAAAATTTACGAGCGCTCATTCAAGTTGGGACGTGAAGAAAAATTGATGGAAGTCCTACCTCCACTTGATTGGGAGAAAGTCGGCACAGAGACATGGGGGGATGTGGCTCATTGTGTCAAAAAAAATGGAACCGGGAATGTAATCAAAAGCCTGGTTTTGAATCAAGGCGATTCGCGCTGGAAAACCTGGGAATTGGTTTTTCGCGATGTCCGCCAACCGGAATGGTGGCAAGGTGATAATCAATACCATGCGCCGGGATATACGGAACCAATCTCCAATCTGGAGCGCGGATTAAAGTCGGGTGAATTTATAGTAGCCTGTGAAATTGCGCCCCCATTAAGTACTTCGACAAAAAAGTTGATTGAAAATATCAACCTGGTGAAACCTTATGTAACTGCAATTAACTTTACGGACAATGCATCTGCTACACCCAGAATGACTTCATGGGCTTGCAGCAAGTTTGCCATTGATAATGGCGCAGAACCGGTCATGCAAATTGCAGCACGCGACCGAACCCGCGCCAGCCTGCAGGGTGAAATTCTGGGTGCTTCGGCTCTCGGTGTCCGCAACATCCTCTGCATCACAGGTGATAGCCCCGTTCTGGCTCCACAACCCCGCGGGCGCATGGACATCAACGATATGGATGCCATCCAGATGGTCTGGATATTAAGACGCATGCGAGACGAAGGCCATTACCTCGATGGACGCGAAATCAAATTCCCACCAAAGTTCTTCTTGGGTGCGGCAGCGGCGCCTTTTGCATCAGACCCGAAGTTCCAGGCCATTCGAGAACACAAGAAAGTAAATGCTGGAGCTCAGTTCTTCCAAACCAACCTCGTCTACGATCCAGATCGGATGGAAATTTGGCTAAATGAATTAGCCCACCGTAACATATTAGACAAGGTTTACATCATGATTGGTGTTACGCCTCTAAAAAGCGCAAAAATGGCTCACTTTATGACTCAGGTGCCTGGTGTTTTTGTCCCCAAGCCAATCTTGGATCGAATGGACGAGGCAGATAAAAAGGGCGGGCCAACAGGTGCCCAGGAAGAAGGGGTAAAAATTGCGCTTGAGATCATTGAGAAAATTAAAGGCAAGCAAGGAATACATGGTTTACATATCATGCCGGTTGGTTGGGAAGATATCGTTCCTCGAATCGTAACCGAAGCCGGTTTATTACCAAAAGGCTTTGTAAAGCCAGAAACTATTCAAAAAATACCTTCAGCCTGATCGGCTATTAGCCATCCAACATTAGGAGGCAATATGCTTGTAAAAGAGATCGAATCTCATCGTGATGTGGTTACTTTGAAAGACGGAGTCCGGGTTTTGCTTCGGCCTATGCTGCGTGAAGACAGGAGATCGGAAGAGCGTCGTGTAGGGAA
>CAZLJB010000154.1:0-7051 GCA_964559195.1 uncultured Anaerolinea sp.
ATGTAATACTGTCAGGTCAAGCGTTCCTGAATTTGCCAGCACAAGAGCGATACCCATTAATACCAAAACGGATCCTACTGCACTCTGTACCAGGTACTTCACCCCGGCTTCAAGCGATGCGGGTTGTTCACGGTAAAAAGCCACCAACAAGTAGGAAGAAACTGCCATGCCCTCAAACCAGACCCACAGATTGAACAGGTCATTTGCACAGCCCAAACCAATCATCAAGCCTATCATTGCCAGCAGCATGGCATAAAACTTTTCTTCGCCAACCTCACCAGCCATGTACGTGCCTGAAAACAGTATTACGAGCGTGCCGAGCGTCAGCACCATGAACGCCAGTAACAAACTGATGGCATCCGCATGCAGCCAGATGCTTTCAATCGCAAAACTTTGCTGCTCACCAGCTAGAAATAAACGTATGGCCAGAATAAACGGGATCCACGTTGCCAAAATGGCCATTAAAGCCAGTATCCGAACCAACATGGAGCGTCCGGCTCCATCGCGCGTCCCCAATCGACCAGCCAGGTAAACCACTGGTGAACTGATCAGTGGAATGACAAACATCCAGGTGAAGTTTAATATATTCATCATGCCCCCCAAGCCAGGATCGCCAGTACTACCAGAAGTGCGCCGATGATCCCCAAAACATTCCAATTCAATTGTCCGGTTTGTGTCTTCTGTAGCAGAGTAGAAGCCTTCTTAACCATTAGTTCAACCTGATGGTTGATCCATTCAAACCCAAAGCTTGAAGTGACCAACCCATCAAACCAGACGGGAGGCTGGCTGGTATTCGAAAAACGCTGAAAAACTGCCCAAAGACCCGCTCCTGCCAGGATAATAAGCATCGCAAGCCAGGTCATTGGGGCAAAGATAACTTCACTAACTATATTAAGCGTCGAAACGGGTTCAACATTGTGAAATGGCAGACTTTGCGCAAACAAATCTGAGAGCGGTCCAACCATAAGCCAGGTTATCAATGTACCCAGGGCCAAAATACCGGTCGCAATCCGGATAGCCATGCCAGCCGGGTGGATATGTAAATCATCCCGTTCAGCACCAAAAAAGACTAACCAGGTCATTCGGATGGTATAGAAAGCCGTCAGCCCGGCGCCGAAAAGCATAAAACCGAAAGCCCACAGCGGGCCATATTTTAACCCGGCTTCCAGGATAAGTTCCTTACTCCAAAAACCGTTGAATATTGGCAGCCCTGCCAACGCCAGTGCTCCGATAATAAAAACATTTCGGATAAAAGGCATCTTCACACCCAAGCCACCCATTTTTCGCATATCACGTGTGCCAACACTATGAATAACAGCGCCCGCCGACAGGAATAAAAGCGCTTTAAAAACCGCGTGACTCAACAAATGGAATTGGCTGGCAAAAAACCCACCCACTCCAATCGCATAGACCATATATCCGAGTTGGCTGACTGTCGAATATGCCAGGGCGCGTTTTAAGTCGGTCGCCGTCAGTGCCATCAAACCGGCAATCAGGGCCGATGTCATACCTACCAGCGTAACAGCCAGACTCCAACCAGGTACATGTTGAAATGCCGGGTAAAAACGCGCCAGCAAATATACCCCTGCATTGACCATGGTTGCCGCATGGATCAGCGCGCTGACAGGGGTTGGCGCTTCCATGGCATCCGGGAGCCAGGTATGGAAAGGAAACTGGGCAGATTTGGCTGCAGCAGCGAGTAAAAATCCATAGGCAGCTAAAGCCAAAACCCCAGCGGGCAGCGAACCCGCACTCCGCAACACATCAGCGATTTGCAAACTACCCAGGCTGGCATAGATCGCCAAAGTTCCAACCAACAAACCTACTCCACCTATCTGGGTAATAATTAAGGCTTTAATGCCGCCGGAGACAGCTTTGGGATCGTCATTATAGAACGAAATCAGTGCATACGAACACAGTGCTGTAATTTCCCAAAAGAAGAAAGTAAATAGCAGGTTACCACTCAACACCAACCCGGTCATGGCACCTATGAACAATAAGACAAAAGTATAATAACGACTCAACTGAGCTTCGCCGTGCATATAATCAACCGAAAAAAGTACCGCCAATGAACCAACCACACAAGCAACCGCAGCCAGCATGGCACCCAGTCCGTCTGCCACCAGCGTAAACTCACCAAGCATGGCACCCATCGGAATACGCAGCACAGATTCCGGACCAGCGGCTGCCAAAAGTACCAATGACAACAATCCGACAGCCAGGCTGGTAACAACAGCCAGGAAATGGAGAGCTTTTTCCCGGGATTTGCCCTGCGAACCATCGCCCGTCAACCAGACTAACAAGGCACCAAACCAAGGTAAAACGATTAATAGAATTGAAAGAATTGAAGCCATCTTAACCTCGAAGTGTGGAAATTCTGGGAACATCCAGCGTTCCAAACCGCCGACGCACCTGAACTGCCAGTGCCAACCCAACCACGGCCACAACTGTATCTGCAACAATTACTGTAACCGCCAGACTTTGCCCAAGCCCAAGGTTGCCACCCACCTTTCCAGCCAGTACCAGAGCTAGCATGGCAGATTTAACCATGACCTGCAGTACCAAAACAATCTTGATCAGGTTTCGGGTGATCAGCAACCCATACAACCCAACGCCCAGCAAACCAATAATCGTGATCAAAACAATATTTAATGGTGAGATATTCATAATTTCGCCTCGCTCTGCTTACCTGATGGCGCTGTTTTTTCAGAAAGCAAACCCAGGACACCCAAAACTCCAGAAAAAATCAGCGCAATCTGTATCCATACATCCAAAACCCGCTGCTGCCAGAGAACAATTGTGAGAGTGAAAGACGTTACACTTAAGGACGGTTCAACCAACGGGAACACCATGATACCCACCAGAACGACAGATGAAACCACCAGGATGATTGCCAGGGGCTTTGGTATCACCGAAAGAAGATCGGCCGCGTCATCTCCGACCACGCTCAAAGCATACACCATCAAAACAGTCACCAACCCGGCCCCCACACTCAGTTCAATCACAGCGACTTGCTGAGCACCTAATAGATACAAAATGACCGAGACAGACGCACTCACACAAGCCAGATACAAAATTGATGATAGCAATTTTCTAGCCAACATCGCTCGGTAAGCACAGAAAATGGCCGCCAACCCCGGGAGGATATAGAATAAATGCTCCATAAATTTTCACTCCAATTTTCTTTCATCCAGGATACCCTGGCTGGTTAACTTTGATATCTCAGGATTTGACCAAAATAAAAGCTATTTCATCGAATTAGATCGAAACTACAATAAGATTGCCTAATAGATTAAACCCCAATCACGATATCGTCAGGTGTAAATTGTAATGTTAAATGTAGACCTTTCATCCTATATTTGTGAATATTATCACAATCAATCAAGCGGACTTATAATGGACAGTGCTGTAGTCCAAAAAATCGAATAACGGGTGCTGTCGAATAACGGGTGCTTGACGAAGCTATCGATTACCAGTAATATCACAACCTGATCTATCAATCTCATAATACAAAGGTGAAGTTAATGACTCTTGGCGACTTTCACGGCTTGTCAACCTACGTTCTTGAAAACAAATTTTTGCGAATTGAAACACTTACAGCATCAGCGCGTATCGTTCGTTTGATCCCGGCTGGCAAATCTAATTTATTTGCAGACCTTGGAAACCAAAAACTTGCCACACCCTACGGAGATTTTTATTATCGCGGCGGGCATCGCTTCTGGCATTCCCCCGAAGCCATGCCGCGCACATATCTACCAGATAATGATGGGGCAATCATCAGTGAAGTCCCTGGGGGCGTACGTATCGATCAACCAACCGAACCCTGGACAAATATCACCAAAAGTATGGAAATTCGATTGAATCCGGAACGCCCACAGGTCATTTTACGACATGAAATGCGCAACGATGGATCCTGGACCGTTGAATTGGCACCCTGGGCGCTGACCATGTTGAAGCTGGGTGGCGTGGGCATTTTCCCTCAAGTCCAAGGTAACGTTGACAGCGCCGGTCTGCTGCCCAACCGCCAATTATCCATCTGGCCATACACTCACATTGCGGATCCACGCCTGGTTCTGCGTGACGACTGTATCCTGATCAATGCCAACCCCAGTCTGCCTCCGATAAAAATTGGTTATAACAACTCGCATGGCTGGCAGGCTTACTGGATAGATGGCTTGCTCTTCGTCAAACGTTTCGAGGCAATATCCGGTGCAAATTACCCAGATGGCGGCTGTAACACTGAGACTTACTGTAACCATGAATTCATCGAGCTGGAAAGTCTCGGAGCGCTGGAAAAACTGGCGCCCGGAGACACCCTTATCCACAACGAAACCTGGGAAATTTTCGAAAGCCTTGAACAGCCTTTTATCCCCGCAGAAATTATCAGCCTGTTAACTCGATGACCATTAACAGAACCAATTCCAGGAATCAGGGTTCTTACTTTCACATAGATGTATTAAATCCCTTCCCGAACAATTTCTGAGCCAATCCGCCTATTCCGCTTCGGTCAGAAAAAGCCTTGCCTCTTCAAGTTATCGACAACCATGATTTAATGGTTTGTACCTGATTCACAAAAAGATATATTGAATAAAAAAGCGTCGCAATTTGTGGTTTTGAACAATGGCGATATTATCACGCTCAGTAATTATCCTGTAATTTTTGTTATCTTCATGATGAGGTTTGCACATGATTTCCAAACAGGTTTATATCGGCACCGATAGCGGAGCCACAACATCCAAAATTGGAGCTGTCTGGAGCGACGGCACTACTGTTTCAACCAGGCTGCTGCAGCGCCCCACGAACTCAGAACTTGGACCGGATGCTGTCGTGCATAGTTGGGTTGGAGCGGTCAATGAATATCTGTTACAAAACGAATTAACCTGGGAACAGGTTGCCGGGGTAGGTTTGGCAATTCCAGGCCCATTCCTGCGCTATGGTGTAATTGACAGGACTGCCAACATGCCTGCCGTATTTGGCGGTTGGGAAGTACATAACGCATACAGCAGCGCACTTGCCGAAAAAGCCGGAAGAGCAGTGCCACTGGTTGTTGGTAACGATGGTAATTATGGCGGTGTTGCCGAAGCTCAACGGGTGCGAGGTAACTCAAACAGCAGCGTATTGATGCTCGCTCCTGGCTCTGGCTTGGGAGCTGCTTATATCGATAGCCATGGTTTACCTCTGGATGGTGACACTCTAGCAGGCATGGAGGGCGGTCACATGCCTGCACCCCTTCATTTACTCAATATTAAACCCTATCCCTGCGGCTGTGGCAAGGATTGGGGCTGCGTGGAAGTCTACACAACCATATCTGGCTTGCCATACTTGCTGGCAGAAAAACTTGAACACTACCCGGAACACGACCTGGCGAAATCCACGCTACCGATCAAAGAAAAAGTACTCTCGCTGCGTGGTTTGGCCCAAAAAGAAGATCCGCTGGCTGTCGAAATTTTTGATTTCCAGGCTCGAGCCATGGGTTTGCATGTGGCCAATCTCGCCATGGCACTCGATCCAACCTTCGTCGTCATCGGCGGCGGCTTGATGGACCCGGAAAACACGACCGAGGCTTTCCGCGAACGCTATCTAAAAATTCTGCGCGAAACCGCCCATCCGTACCTGTGGTCCGCTCAGAGAGCACATATGAGTATTGTGCCTGCCACCCTCGGAGATCTTTCACAGGCGATCGGTGCAGCCCTGGTTGCGCTTTACCAGAGTCGCTCTTAATTCCCTGAAATAACAAATCACAATCCTGACATAAAAATTAAGGCCTTATCCATTGGCAGCCTGCCAAAAATCATACATTTAATTGGTGTTTACTCAAAAACGGCTGAATAAAGAAAATGGACAACCCTAAATCTCGGCGATCTCCCGGCAAACTCCTGAAAAAAGTGGAGCAGTATGAAAAGCTGGCCAGAATCAGCGTCATACTGAATTCAAAAATCGAACTGGATCACCTGGTAAAGTTTATCATCAGCAGTGCCGCTGAACTTCTCGAGTGTGAAGCTGTTTCCATCTTATTATTCAACCAGGAAAACTCCAGCCTATATTTTGCCGAGTCGAGTACTTCCGATGCGAAAAAGCTGGCTGAAACTTACGTTCCCTTACAAAACAGCCTGGCAGGTGTAATTTTTCTCGAAAACACACCGCTCATCCTGAACAACGTCGAACAGGACCCCCGCCACTTCCTCCCAGCCTCCAAACATGTTAATTTCAA
Organism: uncultured Anaerolinea sp.; assembly: GCA_964559195.1. Lineage (GTDB taxonomy): Bacteria > Chloroflexota > Anaerolineae > Anaerolineales > Villigracilaceae > UBA5195. The sequence continues at coordinate 6,212 of CAZLJB010000154.1, forward strand.
AACCCATTCGCTGCTGGGTGTTCCAATGCGCACCCAGGAAAGGGTTACAGGTGTGTTGGAAGCTTTGAACAAGAAAAATAAGGGCTTTTCCCAGGATGATCTTGATATTTTGCTGGTGATTGCATCCCAGGCTGCTGTGGCGATTCAGAATGCAAAATTGGTTATGGATTTACAAAATGCTTACACGAGCACGCTTGAGGGTTGGGCAAATGCGCTCGATCTTCGTGACAGGGAGACTCATGGACATGCCATTCGTGTTGTGGAAATGACGCTGGATTTGGCCACCGAAATGGGCATAAATGAGGATCAGTTGTTAACTTATCGGCAAGGGGCATTGCTGCACGATATTGGAAAAATGGGTGTGCCCGATTACATCCTGCTTAAACCCGGCCCACTGACAGAAATAGAATGGGATATCATGCGCCAGCATCCTACTTTCGCCTATAAACTGCTGTCACCAATCACCTACCTGCACCCGGCTCTCGATATCCCTTACTGTCATCATGAAAAATGGGACGGAACTGGTTACCCACGCGGGCTGCAGTCAGAAAATATTCCTCTGGCTGCGCGCATATTTTCAGTGGTAGATGTCTGGGATGCCCTTCGGTCTGAACGCCCCTACCGCGAACCCTGGTCGATCGAAAAAGTACGTACACATATACTTTCACAAGCAGGGAAAGCGTTTGATCCAGTTGTGGTGGAAGCCTTTATCAGGATGGTAGACAAAAAATACATGCGCGCCTGACCGATATTTAATTACCCAACTTATCCTGAATATGAAACCTCAATATTGGTTCCAGTAAAACAACAGGGGGATGTTTTTTGTGGGGACAATCGCCT
>CAZLJB010000155.1:0-7028 GCA_964559195.1 uncultured Anaerolinea sp.
CTAAAATAGCCTGGGCTTGTTTTTTTGGGCGTAAACAGCCACCTGGCTGCGATTTTCGAAATTTAGTTTACGCAGAATATTTGAGATATGCACCCGCACAGTGGCCTCACTCAACACCAGGGCTTTGGCAATATCCGGGTTGGATTGGCCTTCGCCAACCAGGTTTAGCACCTCTTGTTCACGGGTGGTGAGCGGTTGGGTCATCACATCCTTCTCAGTTTGCAAGGCCCGAGCCAGTTTTTCGCCAATTTCAGGTGGAATAAACCTGCGCCCTTGAGAAACCTCCCGCAATCCAAAAAGAATGCGCTCACGTGATGAATCTTTGAGCATATATCCGGATGCTCCGGCTCGAATGGCGGCAATTACTTTTTCATCCTCGTTGGAACTTGTGATGGTCAGTACCTTGATATTTGGGTTGCCGCGGGTAATTTCCCGTGTCGCCTCGATACCATCCATGACAGGCATATATAAATCCATCATGACCAGATCTGGCTTCAGTTTGGCGGCCAATTCGATGGCCTGGCTGCCATTGACAGCCTCGCCAACGATCTCGAAGTCGGTTTCTATCTCGATCGCTTCACGCAAGGCTGCGCGCATTAGAGGATGATCATCGACGATCAAAATTTTGATTTTATTCATGAATAGTTTCCTTGACAAATTTAAGAGAGCTGTGCTCGTATTGGTTTTTTATTTTAACCCGAATTGTCGTTCCTGCGGATGGACTTGAGATAATTTCCAACTCGGATCCCAATCGCTGGCAGCGTTCGGCCATGTTTTTCAGCCCCATACCGCCAGGTTGCACGGTCCGCGGGTCAAAGCCCTGCCCATTGTCCTGAATTTCCATTTGCATGTTTTCATGGCTGCCGCTAAAGCGAATGGCGACATTGGTAGCTCGGGCGTGTTTTATCGAATTATTGAGCGCCTCCATGGTAAGCGGGTAGAGCTCTTTTTCCAATTGGTTGGGCCAGGAAACGGTTGGCTCAATAATCAAATCAGTCAAAATGCCTGCGCGGTGTTCAACCGCTTCAAAGCGGTTGGCGATCAGCTCGACCAGGTTTATGTCATCCAGTGTGGCCAGGCGTAATTCATATAATAACAGGCGCATTTCTTTGAGGGCCTGGCGCGCGCCAGTATCCAGCCTATTTAAAATGCGTTTTAAGCGATCAGAATTTTGAGTTTCTGCCAGCGCGGTTTCTGACGAAAGAACCAGACTGTGCAGGGATTGGGTGACTGAATCATGCAAGTCCCTGGCGAGGCGGCGCCTTTCCTGGACGGTGGCTTCATCTGCGCCAACCTGTCGCAGGCGGGCGTTTTCCACGATCAGCCCGAGACCATCAGACAGGGCGCTGAAGAGGGAAATTTCTTCCACCGAAAACTGGTACCCAAGCGGCCAGTAAGCCGCCAAAATTCCAAGCGGCCGGTTCTGAACGATTACCCACTTGAAGAGGGCTGAATCGTAATCTTTTTGACGGAGCTCAGGCGGCAGGTCCGCCGAATTACGGGATGAAAGCTCAGCGCGCACACCCAGGCTGATGGGCAGCCAGTCTGAAGGAATTGGTTTGGTCATATCGAATGGGGTAAATCCGGTGCCATGCCAGGCTTCCAACCGTAATTCCTGGCCACGTTCCAGGTTGAAGAAAACAGTCATCTGGCAGGCAAGTACGGCTGTGATTTTGGTTAACGAAGTCTGGATCAGCTCATCGTGACTGGAGGCCTGGCCGCTGATTAGGATCAAATCATAAACACCCGTCAGCTTGGCGCTCTGGATGGCCAGTCGCATCGATAGAAATTCCTGTGATTGGAGCAGCTCATGTTCCAGTTCTTCCCTTTTAGCGATCTGCTGCCTGAGTTCCTCGACCGAAAACTTCAAATCCTCAGTTTTCTGGTTGATATCGAGACGAAAATCTTCTACCACGGCCCAATCAATTAAAAGCGCTGTGATGGAATAGCCAAACGGAATTGCCAGCAAACCAGTAAATTGGTCTGGTAGAAGTAAAAATAACAGGTAAGTGATAAAAGGGGCCGCCATGGCTACGGTCATAAATAGGGCAATTTGTCTTTCGGGTCCCCTGGAAATGAAGGTTTTGTAAATTGCCAGCCCCAGTGAAAAAAAGATCAGGCCCATGAAAAACAGGTTTGCGGCTAGCCATAAGGGGCCATGCAAGTAGTAGATCACATTGCTGCCTGGCGGGCCGGGTTTGTAGCCGGTCCAGAACCAGTGGTGGATTGAATTTGTCCATCCGATCAGGATATTTGCGAATCCGACGATCCACAGGCTGGTTCGCCACCGGCCTTTAAACCAGGGCGCCAACTTGAAATAATCCATCACAAATAGCAATAACAGGATGTAGGATATCCCCCCGATACTATCTTCAACCATCATGAAGAACTGTTTGTTTTCCGGCTCATTTACGGACAATTCCATGAAATTACCGATCAACCATAACCCGGTTGCAAAAAAAACCAGCGAAAGTGTTGCAATTCCCCCGCGCCCATGGCGGTGGCGCCAATTGATAATGGCCGTGAAGAGATTGATCACGCCGGCTAACAGGTACATCAGGGATATAGGTGTGGTTTGAAAGGTCATGCCAGTTTATTTTTTCCCCAACTCGGTTGGGATGGATGTGGGTCAGATTGGAAAGTGCTTCGATTTGGGGCTGTCTGGGAACTTTGCAGCTTGCCTGGTTTTTACAATTCCGGCCTCATTCAAATGGATAAAATTGTGTGACATAGCTGTGCGAGACCAGGGGTTGGTTTAACACCAGGCTGTTTATGGTCATCTCTTCGATGCGCGCAATGTGCCACCATAACCAGGCATTGGACTTTTGGCCAAGGATGAAAACTTGATTGATTTGAGATGGGCTTAACCCGTTGTTGACTTCATCATGTAGTGACCAAAGCAGACCGCCAGAAATTTCGGCAGTTTGCAAAGCCGCATGTTGTGACGTGAACAGCGTGATTACCTCCCCAAAACGGGCCCTGGATGAAAGCAATTTTCTTGGTTCAGCCTGCTGGCTGGTCCATAATTTACGATTGCCCATCGCCTGCTTCTCCATATTTATTATCTCATATTCTGCGAAAATTTACATATATCTACTGGTGAGCACCCCAAATTTCTTCCATTTCGTATATTTCAGTTCAAAATGAAAATTGCCGGGTTGGTAGTTTTCAGCCAGCATGGATTGGGTTACAATCACAGCATGGGTACTCTATTTCTCGTGGCCACGCCGATTGGTAACCTGGAAGATATGAGTCCGCGCGGCGTGCGGATTTTACGGGAAGTTCAATTGATTGCGGCTGAAGATACCCGGCACACGCGTCAGTTGCTGACGTATTTTGATATTCACACACCCCTGACGAGTTACTACGAACATAATAAGCTCTCCAAGCTGGATGTCATCCTGGCGGCCCTTGAGCGGGGAGATGTGGCCCTGGTCTCAGACGCAGGCATGCCAGCCATTAATGACCCAGGTTACGAGCTGGTGAAAGCGGCGCTCAGTGTCAACCATACCGTCAGCCCGATCCCTGGGCCATCCGCCCCGGTAGCAGCCCTGGCGATTTCTGGCCTTCCCACTGATTCATTCCTGTACCTTGGTTATCTGCCGCGCAAAACATCTGAACGCAAGACGCTTTTTGCAAAAATCGAAGGACTGACCTATACCCTGATCTTTTTGGAAAGCCCGCATCGCGTACTTCAATCCTTTACCGATATGCGGGCTGCGCTTGGAGACCGCGATGTGGCGGCTGCCCGTGAATTGACCAAAATTTATGAACAGGTGGTGCGAGGGCCCATCAGCCATGTGATTGAATATTTTGAAGAGCATGAGCCTCGGGGTGAGTTTGTGCTGGTGGTCAGTGGCAAGCCGGTGATTGAGGGCGGCACGCAATGGACAGAAGAACAAGTCTCAATAGCCATCCAGCAGGCGCTGGTTACAGGTCAGTCTGCCAAAGAAATTGCAGCTGATCTTGGCCGAAAATCAGGTTGGCCCCGACGCGAACTTTATAACAGGGTTTTGGAGAAAAAATAGTTTTAGCAAAAGAACTATTAGAAAATCCCAGATGAAAGTTGAACCGTGATTATGGTTTGCCTGCCTTTGCCACTGGCAAAAAAATCAATATTTTTCGCTAAAATCTCATTAAGTAGGTAAGGCGTTTTTGCAGGTGCGTTGCCTGTTTTTCCTTGGACCAAATTTCTAGCTTGCTGACCCGTTCGCTTGCTTCACAACAAAAGAACCTGGTTAATCACATGGCACTTTCCCGCTCTATAAAATCCCGCCTGACCTTTGAAACAGTTTCTGCCTTGCTTGTGATTGGCTTTGGCCTGGTATTGCGCCTGCGCCTGTTTGTCTTGAATATTTCGTTCTGGTTGGATGAGGCCATGCTGGCTCTGAACATTGTCAACCGTGGTTTTATCAGTTTGATTAAACCACTGGATTATGAGCAGGGCGCTCCCCTGGGTTTTTTATGGATCGCGAAGCTGTTTGAGAGCATACTGGGGAACCATGAAACCAGCCTGCGACTGTTCCCTTTTCTGGCTGGTTGTTTGGGCTTGATCCTGCTCTGGAGGGTGGCGCGCCAATTTATTGCGCCGGTTGGTGTGTTATTTGCCCTGCTCATTTTTGCATCCAGCCGGCATATCCTGTCCTACAGCGTCCAATTTAAACAATATGCGGTCGATGTGACGGTTACATTGCTGCTATATTGGGTGGGGTTGGTTTTATTGCGCCGGCAGCTTTCCAGACAGGATTATTGGTTTACAGGCCTGTTCGGCGCATTATGTATTTGGATTTCGCATCCGGCTGTCTTTACCCTGGCCGGTGTAGGGCTGGTTGTAATAGGCGCCCGGCTCCTGAAAAAAGACTGGTGTAATGCATTGGCCCTGGTGGCCTGCGCCTTTTTCTGGCTGATCAATTTTGCTGGCTTGTACCTGATCCAGTACCGAAACCTGGCTGCCGATAATTACCTGACCGATTTTTGGGCTGAGTTTTTCATGCCCGTTACCGCCGCTGCACCTGGCTGGATCCTGGATCGTTTGGTAGGTTTGTTTTATAACCCGGGCGGCATGTCAACCGATATCTTTCCGGTTGTGATCATGCTGCTGACCTTTGCTGGTATGCTATCTTTGTTTATTCGGGAAAAACGGTGGATTTGGATGTTTGCTCTGTCGCTGGTTTTTACGCTGGCTGCTTCCAGCCTGCATAAATATCCCTTTGGCGGACGGATGGGTATGTTTGCAGTACCGGGCCTCTTGATTTGCGCTGGTGAAGGGCTTGAGCTGCTGCGCCGGCTTTTTTGTTCCCGCCCCTGGTTGGGCTGGGTGGTTGGGTTGGCGCTGACCGGGGTTTTGACGTATGCTTCATTCAGTTTCGCGCTGGAGATGGTGGTCAGGCCTAAAATGACAGAAAATATTGCTCCGACCATGTCTTTTCTCAAAACCAATTACCGAGCAGGTGATGTTATTTACCTGTATTACAACAGCCTGCCCGCTTTTCGGTACTACGCTCCAAAATATGGTCTGGCGGGTGCTGTGTTGTTGAATGGGGTTGATTCGCACACAAACCGTCCAGGATACCAGGCTGAGGTGGATCAGTTGCGTGGGAACAAGCGGGTCTGGTTCTTATTCAGCCACCTGACGGATTATGAATATCTGGATGATCGGGATTTTATACTTAATTATGCCGGGCAGTTTGGGTCGAAGAAGCGGGAATTTAATGATCCCGGTACAGCCGTCAATCTTTATCTTTACGACCTGGCGCCATAAGCCTGTGGATTGTTGAGCCGGGATTACCACAATTTGAACTGGAATATAAAAAAGGAATTCCTTTCGTAAACTTCAGTTAAATTGAAAATAACTGTGACCATTATCATGATATTGCCATAATCATTGATATAATTAATTTGTGTCGTTCCCATGGGAAGTTATGGCAGGTTGCGTCATTAATTGGTTTGTTATCATATTATTTGGTAGCAATCGTTCAGTCAAATTTTCAGTAGCTTTCACCCCTTTAAGCAGACAGAATAAAAGCAAATTACATTCGGCGCCCCTTTATTTGGAGGATTTTTAGCTATCTTGGAAATTTGATAATGGAGACAGACAGTAAATCAAGGGTAGTGTAGTTGTTGATTCTTTTATTCCAGATGATTTTACCGGCGTTATCACGGGAGAAAAAACTTTAGAAGTAGGGGCAGCGAAATATATACGGGATATTCCAAAACCAGGAAGGCAAATTGAATGGCAATATCAATTCTTATTGTCGATGATGACAAAACAACACGCGATGTTGTGGCTGCTGCATTTAAGACCGATGGATATGAGCTCTTCGTTGCTCAAAACGGAATGGAAGCCCTTGAAATTGCCAGCCGGGTTTCACTAAATTTAGCCATATTGGATATAAATCTGCCCGATATTGATGGCTACCAGATTTGCAAATCAATTCGTCATTTTCCTCGCCTGGCCAATATACCCATCATCATGTTAACAGGCTATACCGATATCGACAACAGGCTCAAAGGTTTTGCGGCCGGTGCAGACGATTACATTGTTAAACCATTTCAAGTGAAAGAACTGAAGGCACGTGTCAAAGTTCACTTGCAACGCGCACTCATCTATGCTCCCCGCCCAAAAACAACAAAGCGTATCCAAAGAATCTCCGTTTTTTCTTTACGGGGAGGAGTAGGGGTTTCCACACTGGCGGTGAACCTGGCATTGGGCCTGTCCAGATTATGGGAAGCCCCCACTTATTTAATGGATCTGGCTTTCATCAGTGGACAGGATGCCCTGATGCTCAACACCCGGCTTCGAAATACCTGGGCAGACCTTGGCAGAATAAAGCCAGAAGAAATAGATTCGGAATTGGTGGACCGGGTAACCTTGCACCATTTAAGCGGTGTAGATTTACTGGGTGCGCCACACCGCTCCGAAGAAGCCGAACTGATCAAAGATAAACATGTTCAGCGGGTGATTGAGCTGGTGGGGGATCAATATCAATATCTTGTCATGGATTTGCCCCACGATTTTTCTCCAACAA
>CAZLJB010000156.1:0-7026 GCA_964559195.1 uncultured Anaerolinea sp.
ATTGGTTCACGCATATGTTCCGGCCCGGTGGAGCAGTTCAGCCCAATCACATCGATGGGCATGCCCTCCAGAATGGTCAGGGCGGCGACGATATCAGTACCCAGCAGCATGCGTCCGGTGATGTCCAGGGTAATCTGGGCCTGGATTGGAAGGTAAATCCCGGTTTCTTCAAAGGCTTTCTGCAACCCGGTAATGGCTGCTTTAACCTCCAGGATATCCTGGGATGTTTCAATCAGCAGCACATCGGCACCGCCTTTCAGCAGGCCCAGGGCTTGTTCGCGGAAGATATCGGCCAGTTCATCAAAGCCTGTGTTTGAAAGCTCCGGGTCATCTGCCGATGGTAATTTCCCGCTCGGCCCGATGGAGCCTGCCACAAAGCGTGGTTGGCCGGTTTTGGCAGTATATTCATCCGCCAGGCGGCGCGCCAGGGCCGCTGCAGTGGTGTTGATGGTTACGGTTTGCTGGCTCAGGCCATATTCACCCAGAGTTAACCGGTTGGAGCGGAAGGTATCGGTTTCGAGCACGTCCACACCCACCTCCAAGAAAGCGCGGTGGACTGTTTCAACGGCCTGTGGGTAGGAGATTACCAGGTAATCATTACAACCATTCAGCTTTTCGCCGCCAAAATGTTCTGCGGTAAGATGCAGGTTTTGCAGGCTTGTTCCCATGGCGCCATCAAAGACAAGCACTTTTTTCTCAAGGCTGTCCAGATAACGGCGGTTGGTATATTTGCGATCGGTCATTTAAGCTCCTGCTCCTGAATCTGTAACGGGTGAGGCGGATTGGCTGTCAAGAAAACCACGAAAAAGACGGGTTATAAATAATATTTAGTCTCTACTCAGCACTCTTCGAATTGGAACAAAATCATCCTGATTTTGCAGATGGGACGAACAAATATCGGTGGTTTTCCCTGCTTTGTGAGTTTTCACGGGTGATCACCCGTGAAAACTCACAAAAAACCATTTCCTTTTCTATTTAGAGATGTTGGAAAACACCCTGTTAGCAGTCACAAAATTTATTATTCACAGAAACGAATTGGAACCAACCTGCAGGCCTTCGGGCCTGGCAGGTTGCATTAGTACGGTTTCGCCAGCAGGTTATCCAGAATTTGTTTGGATGAGCTCTCGACCGCGGCATGTTGGGATTGGCCATGGGCATCCATGGTGACGACGACGGGGAAGTCTTTGACTTCGATCACCCACAGCGCTTCGGGGACGCCAAACTCCAGCTTATAGACACCCAGTACATTTTTTACCGATTGAGCGATGTAGGAAGCTGCACCACCGATGGCGTGGAAATACACCCCAGGGGTTTCTTCGCAGCCTTTCAGGGTTCTGGCTCCCATGCCACCTTTACCGATCACGCCCTTGACGTTGAAGTGTTTCATCACATCGGCTTGATAAGGTTCTTCGCGGATGGAAGTCGTTGGTCCGGCAGCTACAAAGCGGTACTCCTTTGACTCAAGCCCAGCCACCACCGGCCCGCAGTGATAGATGACTGATCCATTCAACAGTCCTTTTAAATCTTCATAAGCCTTCAAATCATCTGGCTGTGGCTCGTGGGTCTTTTTAATGAATGTTTCAATCATCCACTTGTGGGCGGCATCCCGTCCTGTAACAATGATGCCGGATAACAGGACTGGCTCGCCAACCTTTAAATCGCGAATGGTTTCATCGCTGATCGGGATATTTAATTCTCGCATGGTATTCTCCTGGCCCGTTCTGGCGGTCGTCTAATCGTATTGAATATCAGTGCCGTTGACCGTCATCTTGCGGCGGCGATACGCCCAGCACATATAGGAAACGGAAACAAAAAATGAAGCAGGCAGACGATGCATGCCTGCGATCTTGGTTTCGATCACGGTTGTCTGCCCGCCAAAGCCCATCGGGCCAATTCCCAGGGTATTGGCTTCGCTTGTCAGACGTTCTTCCAAGTCGGCCAGTTTGGGGTCTGCATTGTGGGTACCCAATTTATCAAACAAAACTTCCTTGGATTTGTAATAAGATGAACCGCGATCTCCGCCGATTGCAACCCCCAGTATGCCTGGCGCACAGCCCTGGCCCTGGGCTTTTTGGACCGCATCCAGGACAACTTTACGTACGCCTGCCAGGTCTCTGCCGGCGCCGAGCCGATTATCCGGGAGTGAATACTGCGCACCGACATTTTCACAGCCGCCGCCTTTGAGCATCAACTCGATCGTAAGCTGATCTCCTTCCACTTCTTCAAAATGAATGGACGGGAAATCATCACCCCCCAGGTTGTTGCCGCTGTTTTTATCGTAAACGGCATCTACGGCGTTGGGACGCATGTAGTTGTGCAGAGTGGCTTCTTCCATCGCGGCCCGGATCTGGGCCTTCAGTTTAAGCGTACTCCAGCCTGCAGGAAAATAGACATAAAAGATTGGAGTGCCGGTATCCTGGCAAATGGGCGTCGATTGGGCCCGGGAGAGTTCCACATTCTTTATCACGGTTTCCAGCGCGCCGCGAGCAGCCGAGCCGGGCGTTTCTTTTTCCACGGCAGCGCGCAGGCGTTCTTCCACATCTGCAGGCAGATTGGTGGAAGTGCGGCGGATTAATTCAAGGATTTTTTCTGTCAAATCGGGCTGCATGTTTAACTCCAGAGTAGTTTGGGGGTTAAGATTTTGTTCCAATCATACCGCGAAATGATTAAGACATAGTTAGTTATTTTCCGCCCCAACTCAGACAGGCTTTGGAGTGTGCTGACCGGGACGATGGCAATATTTGATCATTTATTCAGCTATTTGGAATAAAAAGCCTGCCCTACGGCAGGCTGATATGCCACAAAAAAATCTTCAACGAGTTTATTCGATTATTCTGGATAAGCAGTGATCTTGACGCGCATGACATGCCGTTTTTGACCACCGAAGCGGAATTTATAATCTTCATCACCGCGCAGGAAATCAAACTCAGTGTGTTTGTGGTTATTGGCCCATTCCAGCAGGTAGCCGAGCAGCACCCAGCCCACAGACAGATCCATAAAGCGCCGGTCAAGCCCCGAGTTGTAGACCCAGATTTTGCCATCATAGTCGTAATTTAAATAACCACAGGCTTTTTCCCCATCCACTTCCAGAAAAGCCAGCTGTAAATACCCGCCTGCAAGAGCATCCCGGGCAGAAAGGATCATTTGGGTGCGCATGGCCGGGGTCAGAAAGGCTTTTTTATCAGGATCATGGGCCATCAGCGCCAGAAATGCCTGCATTTCATCATCGAGCATGGCTTGATCTTCTACTATATACCAGCGCACACTGCGTCCGCTTTCTTCAGCCCGGCGCATTTTCCGACGGATTTCGTGGCGTTGTTTTTTATCGAGATTGTCTAAGTAGGTTTCAAAATCCCCGGGCAGCGGGATGAATGGACAGGGCTGGTAGATGTTTTCACTGTACTGCCAGCCGTGGCGGGTGGCGCTGGTCTGCAGCAGGGCCAGGCTGGGTGAACTTTCAGGCAGGTTGTAAAAATCGAAGCAGAGCCATTCGGCCGGGAAGTTTTCAGGAAGCCAGTCAGTCAGGCTCACGATGAAGGCTGGCAGCTGTGCAGGGCTGGCAATCAAGTCCAGGTAATCTGAAATCTCGATGCTTCCCAAAAGCATTAAGGCTGGCTGTCCATCGCGGTTGGTTGTCAGAAAAAACGGCGCAATGCCCACCAAATCGTCATCTTCAAAGGCGGTGATAACGGCTAATTTGGCATTTTCATCCCATTCGCCGCCACCGCGAGTACTCCACCAGGTGGAGAGATATTCGTAGCGCAGAAAGGGAGCATTTGTCACACCGATCTCAACCAGCGCATTCCAGGCCGTGGCAAGAGGTTCTAGTGTATCGAAAGTATTGTGTAATTTTAATTCCATCAGGTTGTTTCCTGAAAAGATTTTACCAGTATAATGTTAGATACATATATGAACGCTTTTGATTTGACCTTCCTCAGTATTTATCGGGTAAACGGTCAGGAATGGCCATTATTGCCAGGGCTTTTAGCCCTAAATCCACCTAAAAAAATTGCGCGTGGACGTGATCAGGATCGCCTGCTGGTCTACCTGACGCTGGCGGGTAATATCAGCTATTCTGCCAATGAGTATCTAGACATAGCGACCCAGGTTGCTGAAGTTTTTTATAGCACATCCGGTTCGCTTACTTTTGCGTTGAAAACTGCGGCTGAATCGCTTAATACTTACCTGGTCGACCATAACATGAAATCGAGCGGCAAGGGTCTTTACAGTATTGGGGCACTGGTGCTGGCCAATGTGCGCGGTGACTCGATGTATATCGTTCAATCCGGGCCGACGCACGTCTACCATTTCTCAGGCGAGACTCGCCATCTAAACGATCCCCAATTGGCAGGGAAAGGTCTGGGATTGGGACAAGCGGCCCGCCTGCATTTTTCGCAGGTCACCCTGACGCAGGGAGATCGCCTCTTGATTTGTGCTGCCCTGCCATCTGATTGGGAAGCAACAGTTACTACCCTCAAAAACACCGAAACCCTGGAGAGCAGCCGGGCTCGCTTGCTGGCGAATACCCGGACAAATGTCAGCGCCTTGCTGGTACAGGTTTCAGAGGGCAGTGGCATGATGAACGTCCCACGGGCAGTCAGGGATGATCTGGTTGTTTCCAATGGCCCGGTTGTTTCGGTGGCCATGCCTGCCAGCCCGCCTGTTGCCGCGCCATTAAATCTGGAAGAGCTTCAGATCCTGGATACTGCTCCGACGGCATCGCCAATCTCTGTGCTCGCATCAACCAGCACTCCTGTTGCCGAAGCCCAGGCACCTGATCAACCTCAGGCCAACGATCTTCAGCCAGCTGATGCGAAAGCCTCCCGTTCGGTGGCTCCCACTCTTATTCGCCCGGCGGCCTCAGTTCCAAAGCCTGCCCGTGGGGCGGATGCCCGCCCACGTCCACAGTTGAACACGATCAATCAGAGTGTCAGTCGTGCGGCGGGTTACCTGGCAGGGTTGATCCGAGATTGGCATAAATTTACCCAAAAATTGGTTGGATGGTTTGAAAAAGCTATTCCTCGCCTGCTTCCAGAATCCGAAGAAGACCAGCCCCACACATTAATATCCCGTAGTTGGGCGATTTTCTTTACAATAGCCATTCCAGTACTGATTTTTGTCGTGAGCGGAATTGTTTATTACCAATTGGGTTACGAAGCGCAATTTAAAATCTATTTTGATCGGGCCCAGCAAACAGCCCAGCAGGCAGCCAAAGAGAAGTCGCCGTCTTCTTTGCGCGTTGAATGGCAAACCACCCTGGATTGGCTCGATAAGGCTGATCATTATATGCTAAAGCCAATCCCTGACGAGCAGAAATTGCGTCAGGAAGCCCAGAATGCCCTGGATACCTTGGACAAGATTGTTCGACTGGGTCTGACGCCGGCTTTCTCAACACCATTCAGTCACAGCGTACAGGTATTACGGATGGCGGCCTCGGATTCGGATGTTTATCTGCTTGATTCTGTCAGCGGTTCGGTATTGCGCGGGGTTTATAACAATAAAAATTTTGATCTGGATGGTAGTTTTCAATGCGGCCCTGGCCCCGATAAGGATGGAGTGCAGGTCGATAAGTTGATTGATATCATCGCGCTGCCTCGTTCACGTTCTTATAGTGTCAGCCTGATGGGCATTGATCTTTCCGGGAAGTTGTTACTTTGTGCGCCAGGTGAAAAACCGCGTGCGATTGTCCTGTCGCCGCCAGGAACTGGTTGGAAAGGAATTACTGTCATCGCGTTCGATTCGTTTAACCTGTATGTATTGGATGCCCCTGCCCATGCAGTTTGGGTATATTCCGGGGATGAAAAACTTGAATTTTCTGAGCCGCAATTTTTCTTCGGAGAACAAGTGCCGGTCATGATTGATCAGGCTATAGATATGGTGGTCAATGTGGATGATCTGTACCTGCTGCACCAGGATGGGCACATGGCTATCTGCACTTTCAGCCATCTCGACAATTCGCCCACAAGGTGTAGCGATCCGGCATTGTATATTGACTCGCGCCCTGGTTATGAAGGTGGTATGAACCTGAGCGATGGAATTTTCTCACAGATGGCTTTCACCAGCGCGCCGGATCCTTCGGTGGCTTTGTTGGAATCTTTTACCCAGTCTGTATTTCGCTTTAGCCCACGTTCTCTGGAACTTCAGAACCAGCTGCGCGCTGCAGCTGGAAAGGATAACCCACTGCCGGAGGGCCAACCTGTCACTGCCATGGCTTTCAGCCCGAACAAAATCATGTACTTGTTTATGAATGGTCAGCTTTATTTCTCAATCAATGTTCCATGAGAGCCCTGGTTAAGAGGGAAAACCAGAATTACCACCAGGCTCATTCTCGATAAAAAAAATCCCTGCCAAGCCGGCAGGGATTTTTTTTATTCGTAAAGGGGATTGGCCTTGATACCGCTGTAATGATATTTCTCGGCTCGACGGGCGGCCCGTTCTGCAAAGTGCAGGGCGTCGATGCGGCGCTGCACATGCGGGGCGAAGAAGCCGGCATAGCGCTTCTGGAGTTCCGGCAATTGCCAGTCACTCCCCGTAACACTCCGGCGGCAGTTTGGGGCGCCGCATGCGCACTCAAACTCATCGTACGGAACCGTGTCACTCATGGCGTAATCAAAACAAATTTCTTCGCCGGGTCGAATGTCTCGCATGGCTACAAGCGCAATCTGCCCAGAAAGCCCGGCATTGGGATTACAACAGTGGTTTACGTAATCCCCATCTCCAATCGGACGCGGTACCAGGAAGAGGTTTTCTTCCACCTGTATGCACAGGCTGCGTTCACGTTCAGGGAGGTTGATGAAGGTGTCCCATTCATAGACGACACCCCCGAAAACGGCCAGGAGTTCACCCTTTTTAAGTACTTGTTGGGCAAAAATACCGTTTCCTTTGCCATTGGCTTTCGGGTTGGCCTGGATTTTAGGCGACAAAAATGAGCTTGGCTGATCGTACATTCATAAAACTTCCTTTCCGGGATATTAAATATTATGAGCGTCCCCCCCGATTTCGAAAAAACCAAGGAAAACGCCAACG
>CAZLJB010000157.1:0-7007 GCA_964559195.1 uncultured Anaerolinea sp.
TACAAAAGAGACTTGCGAACAGACCGTTTTTATCGGCCAATTTACAAGTCTCTTTTATCGAATGGTTGATTTACTGGTTGCTGGGTTTGTTTTGAAGTATGTTTTCGATCTTTTCCATTACTTCCGCTGTAAGTTTTTCGACCAAATCCAGTGATTTCATGTTTTCGTCGACCTGTGATACGCGGCTGGCGCCTGTGATGACTGTGCTGACATTTGGATTTTTAAGACACCAGGCAATCGCCAATTGGGCGCTGCTGCATCCCAACTCCTGAGCGATGGCACCCAATTCTTTAACTTTGCCAATTTTTTCAGCGTTGGTAAAACGTGGCAACAGCCATTCATAATCCTTTAAGGCTCCGCGGCTGTCAATCGGGATGCCATCGTTATACTTTCCGGTTAACAACCCGGAAGCCAACGGTGACCAGGTTGTGGATCCATAACCGTAGTCTTTAAATAGACGCGCATATTCTAATTCAAAGCGTTCGCGTGCCAGCATGTTGTACTGAGGCTGTTCCATAACTGGTTTGTGCAGGTGATGGCGTTCCGCAATTTCAATCGCCGCAGTGATATCCGCGGCTGGCCATTCGGATGTGCCCCAATAAAATGCCTTGCCTTGCTCAATAATATTGTGCATGGCCCAAACAGTTTCTTCGATTGGCGTGGTTGGATCTGCTCGGTGGCAGAAAACCAGGTCAATATATTCCATATCAAAGCGTTTTAATGATCCATCGATTGCTTCCAATAAGCGCTTTCGATTTAGCGTGTTTTTTTCATTAACCCCTTCGTATAAGCCCCAATAAAACTTGGTTGAAATGACATAACTTGAGCGACGCCAGCCCAGTTTTTTTATAGCTGCGCCCATCACTTCTTCCGATTTTCCATTTGCATAAATTTCGGCATTATCAAAAAAATTGACACCGGCTTCGTAAGCTGCTGACATGCATTGTACGGCCGCATCCACATTGACCTGGTTATGAAATGTGACCCAAGAACCAAGTGAAAGCTCGCTAACCTGTAAGCCGGACCGGCCCAAAAAACGGTAATTCATGAAATTTATCTCCTCAAAATATAATCAATTAATTGAAACATCATAGATTTCTTCAGGTTTGGCTGTCTGGTTTGATTTGATCCGGGCTTCCGTGTTCGTGAAATTCTTCGACCTGATAAATTTGAACATCCATGTGTTTTTGGCGCCATTCCTGGGAATCCTCTCCCATTTTTGCACACAAATGGTTTAGAAATTTCACTTTGTCTGGAATTTGCGCCCAAACCTGCGGTAAAAATGTGGCCCGGCGGGAGCCATCGCGCAGGATGACCCCGTCTATTCCGGGGCGCAGCCTGACCAGCAAATCGTCAGTATCCTTGTAAATTAGAGATTGGGGAACTGTCAGCCTTGAGATTTCAATATTGATATTTTTAAGTTCGCTGGGGTGTACTGGACGAAAACGGTAATCCTCCAGGGCAGCGCTGACTGTGTGTTCTCGCACGTCTTCATAAAGAGCCTGGAATGGCTGAAGGGATCCGATACATCCGCGTAGCTGCGCGTTAATTGTAAGGGTTACGAATGAAGCACCGTGAGCTAATAACAAAGGTGATAGTAGTTTTTCATTAACATCCGAAAGCCCTTTTCCGCGCACGCCACTTTCAAGGGCCTGTCGAGCCAGCAGAAGAAGGATTTGCTTGTCTGCATCTGTCAGATTTTCCATTTATTTCCAATTCCTTGGGTAAAAATCAGACCGAGACTATCTTTTTATAATTACGATTGTAATAAAGCAGTGGGTTGCCATCGTTTCCAGATTGGGCAGATAGTACTTCTCCAATAAAAATTGTGTGGGTTCCAGAACCAAGCGTGGTGACCACATGGCAATCAAGTTGGGCTAACCCATTTTTCAACAATGGCGTTCCACTCACAAGAGAAATGGTCTCCAGCCCATTCAGGCGATCTGCATCATCCGGTATACGCCCGGCAAACAGGTCGGAAAGATCAAACTGGTTTTCATCCAATATGCTTATGCCAAAGTGATGCGAACGCATGATCAGGTCGTGAGTACGTGTGTTCTGCGCCAGCGAAATGAGCACCTGAGCAGGCGTAAGCGATACGGATGTAAATGAGCTGACTGTCATTCCATGCTGAACACCGGCGTGCGCGGCTGTGACGACGGTAACACCAGTAGCCCAAAAACGCATGGCCTGACGAAGTAGTTCTGATTCAACTGTCATTGGTCTCTCCATCTTTTTTTTGATCATACATCGCACGAGATGGGACGTCAAGCTAATAAAGGATTTTTATTCTGTTTTACAAATTTTTATCAATTTCAATAATTCGTATTTAAATTTGCTAGCCCTACACGAAATTTTTCAGGTAGTATATAATGGATTATTATGGAAAATTCAAACCAACCGCCTGAATCCCGGACGGTTCTGCGCTCAGAACTGCGCCGAAGGCCCAAGTCTCCTCATGTGTTACAGACTGCGCTGATTACGGCTGTTGTGGTCGCTACTTTGTTTGTGGCGTTTTCGCCAAACTCGTTTTCTGGGGGGTTTAGTGATCCATTTGCAACTTTATTAACAACCGAGCCTGGTTCTGTTATATTTCCGGGAACAGCGCATCCAAACATCAAAATTGGCATTGTTTCAGGACATCTGGGGAATGACTCTGGCGCTGTATGTGAAGATGGTACCACAGAAGCAGATGTTAACTTTCGGATAGCAACCATTGTCCAGCAGAAATTAAATGCGCTTGGTTACGATACGGATTTACTAAAAGAAAAAGACCCTCGCTTAAATGGATACCGTGCAGCAGTGCTTGTGTCTATTCACAACGATTCTTGTGATTATGTTAATGATCAGGCTACTGGTTTCAAAGTAGCAGCGGCCATGAGCACACGTGATACCAACCTGGCAAATCGGCTTGAAGCCTGCCTGCGTGATCGCTATCAACATACAACTGGCTTGCCATTGCACGATAGCGTCACCAATGATATGACCTTTTATCATGCTTTTAATGAGATTGATCCTGGAACTCCTGCGGGAATTATTGAAACCGGTTTCCTGAAGCTTGATTATGATATTCTAACCAAGCGTACCAATCTAGTTGCAACGGGTGTTGCAAATGGAATTATTTGTTTTATTAATAATGAAAACATTGCGCCGACAGCCACACCATAGATTGTCCCAAAAGGTATCCTATGAATACGAATCAAATTGCTGCCTTTAAAATCCTAGAGCAGGCTCAACAGGCCCTGAAGGGTGGGGATAAGAACACTGCCCGCCAGCTGGCTGCCCAGGCGGCGCAGCTTGCGCCAGAATTGGAAGAAGTTTGGCTTCTTATGGCAGCCCTGGCATCCCCGCAAGACAGCTTGGCTTACCTTGAAAAAGCGTTAAAAATAAACCCACAGAGTGAACGAGCAGCCAAGGGCCTGGCTTGGGCGCAGAGCCGTCTCCGGCAGGAACAGCTTGCCGCGCCATCTCCGGTTATGCCCCAGCCTCCAGAGCCCCCTCAAGAACCAAAACCTGTTGTGGTCAGCCCGATAAAGGAACAATCCCACCTACAACCTGTTTCCGTCGTCCGATCTGAACCAGCTCGCGCACAAATACCAGCTCCCGTTCCAACTCCAGTTGTGGTGGCTTCTGTTCAAGGCAGCAAGGCTGCTGTTCGTCCGCGATATACATATTTAGCATTGCTGATTGTTGTGGTCTGCCTGGTGTTAGCCTGGGCTGGTTTGCAAGCGCCCACCCCTGTGGCGGCCTTCTTTAGAGGCAGCGCTTTTGCAGCCCCGGAACATGGCCCAGCCTGGAGTTCGGCGGAAATAGCCAAAGCGGATGCTCCCCAGCTTGCCCTGGCGGCCTCACCTGCCTCGACTGCAACGGCCACTGTGCCTGTCAACGGCATTTCTGCCGGATTGTCCACCCTTACACCCACTCGCTTCCCCGGTCAAACCGATCTGCCGACTGCGACAACCGTCCCAACAGACACCCTGGCGCCTACAGCTATCATCCCGGTTCCAACAGCCACCTTTGTTCTGCCTACAGTAACCAACCCAGTTCCAACCGCCACGCTTGAACCACCTACGGCGACTCCGATTCCGACCGATAGCATTCAACCCACGGCCACCCCGGCTCCAATTTCAAACGAATTGCCATCCCCAACCGCTCTTCCCACAGATACCGCTGAGCCGGGTTCCACCCAGTATGTTCCTCCCACGCCCAACCCGAATGGTGGTGGATCGGTTGCCGGTTCAGGGCGTTGGGTCGATGTGGATCTGACTCACCAGATGGTTTATGCGTATGAAGGTAGTGCGATTGTCAATTCATTCCTTGTTTCGACGGGCACCTGGCAGTATCCTACTGTCACGGGGCAGTATCATGTGTATGTTAAATACCGCTATACCGATATGTCCGGTCCGGGTTATTACCTGCCCAATGTACCCTATACCATGTATTTTTATCAGGGGTATGCCCTGCATGGGACTTACTGGCACAGTAACTTTGGTACACCCATGAGTCATGGATGTGTCAACTTATCGATTCCAGACTCTGGCTGGTTGTTTAATTGGGCGTCGGTGGGCACGCTTGTAAATGTTCATTATTAGGTTGGGAGAGCAGGCATAATGTCACACCAGGCCTTATTTGCCGGGTTGGTATTTGATGAGTTTGATCGTCCGCTTGAAGCGGGCTCTATTGGCCTTGATCCGGCTTATATTATCAATGACGCAGGATTCCGTCGTTATATCCCTGCTGAGCAGATAGACCATGTTATTCTGAATGAGATGAAGAAGCTCATTCAGGGTAATGAGGGCTTTCTGAGTGAGCAGGCCGCTAAAATGATGGGCACGGAAGATCTTTTTAGCAAAGCCATGATTGAAAGTCAGCTCAAGAATATCGATAAGCAGTTTGAAATGTTATTTGAAGTTGGTATTCCTGAGGAAATGCGGGCTTACCTGGGTATGTCTGGTTTTAAGGTTATAGTTGATTATCATGGTGTGGTTTTGGACGTCCGCCCGGGCGGAGGCGCCAGTGATGATGGTGGGGACGGTAATGGCGATTCGTAATGGCTGTTGTTTATCAACATCGAAATCAGGTTGCAAAAATGGGGTAACGCTCAAGCAGGTTTGAGCGTTTGGTTTCATCCACCAATAGACAATCTACCGATTTTCGAGATTAAATTAAAACGCTCCAATAATTCTTGCGGAGCGTTTTTTATTTTGGGTTATTTTAGGGATCTTTATTAGTGGAAAGTACTACTGTGAATTTTGTGCCTCGTCCCAATACTGATTCAACCCAGATGCGACCACCATGGTTTTCCACGATTGATTTGACGATTGCCAATCCGAGACCTGTTCCAGGTACGTTTTTGGGGGCGTTGTCTGCCCGGTAAAACTTTTCAAATATGTGTTGTTGCTCAACTACTGATATGCCAATACCGGTATCCGCCACTTCCAAAATGATCTGATCTGCCTCTTTGCGCAGGCTGACTTTGATCTTCCCATTTTCAGGGGTGTACTTAATGGCATTTATCAGCAAATTATCGATCACTTGCCGTAGGCGCAGAGGGTTTCCTCGAATAATTGGTAAATTCACGCCAATGTCAGTCAACATTTCAATATGTTTGTTCTTGATCTGTCGCTCCAGATTGTCCAAAGTGTAGCGCAGCACAGTTCCGAGTGCAACTTCATCCATCCGTGTATCGAAACCCGATTCAATACGACCCAGGTCAAGCAAGTCGTTTATCAGTTCCGTAATGCTGTGGGTGTTATTCTTAACATGTTTGACGAATTCTTTTTGCTGATCGTTAAGCGGACCTACCCGATTGAGAAGTTCAATATAACCCATGATTGCTGTCAACGGGGATCGCAAGTCGTGGGAAATTGTGTGAATAAAATCACTTTTTAACTGGTCGAGCGCTTTTCGTTCCGTGATGTCTTCCAGGGTGACCACTGCGCCAATGGTATCGATCGGCGTGTATTGCGTGGTGAAAAAGCGGCCATCATTTAAGGCAAGCTCGTGAATTTTCAATGGGGTACCTGAAAGCGCTTCGCGCAGAATAAGATAATCTTTATTGGGGATGGTATCCTTGAGTGGCAGGTTGTTTAGATTGGTTGGTCCGAGACCAAAGACTTTTTTGGCTGCCGGATTGATCAATAAAATCCGATCTTCATTGTCCAAAAGGATGATGCCATCTTGAATATTCGTGAGGGTGATTTCCAATTTTGTGCGTTCATTTTCTGATTGTTTATATAATTGCGCATTTTGAATGGCAATGGCTGCAAAGTCAGCCAGAATGTTCATGAGCAGCTCATCATGGGCGGTGAAGGGGCGTTTTTCATCCTGATTATCGACACCCATTACACCGATTGTGCGCCCGTTGTTGGATAACGGCACATAAATGAGAGAAAAAACCAGGTAGGCTGTTTTAATTTTACTGGGCTCATCCTGGGAAAATGAAATAGATTGTCCAGTTTCCATGACCTGCCCAGCCAGAGAATCCTTGACTGGCAGTCGGAAGGTGCGTGCAAACCCTTCATCATAATTTCGTCCGGCGCGCATGTATAGCTCGTTGGTGCCTTCTTCAGGTAAGAGCAAGTGCCCTTCTTCGGCCCCTGTAAGTTCCACAGCTGCGGTGACAACATTGGTCAGGACGCTATCCAGATCGAGGGAGGCTGTGATCGAGCGGCTCAACTTAACCAGGGTATCCATCTCACTGACGCGTTTTTCAAGTGAGGCCGTGCTGCGATTTACCTCGTGTCGTACCCAATCGCCCATTTGCCGGGCGCGCATTTGGCTGCGTTGGATGGTATGTACAATTTCATCAATCTTTAATGGCGGGTATAGATAGTCACTTAACCCCGCACGCATAGCCTGTAGTGCTATGTTTGGTTTGTGACTGGAATCATAATAAATGATTGGTAGCGTGGGAAATCGTTCCAGACTCGCACTCGCCAATGCCAGTCCTGGTTTATCCCCTAATTTTTCAGAAATAATTACCAGCGTTGGCGAAGTTTCCAGGA
>CAZLJB010000158.1:0-6969 GCA_964559195.1 uncultured Anaerolinea sp.
CGAATGGCGACACCAGCCTGACCGACATGACCTTCTATCAAGTTCAGAAGGGCTCATACGTCGCTGTCGGAACGTTCAAGTAAGATTTAGCGCAACCCAAAAGGGGGGCGGCATGCATCATGCCGCCCCCCTAACAATATTTACAGGGAAGCAGAGTTGGCCGAACGGAGGAACATGGGCAAGCAAACGAAACTCAATTTAAGACGCATCGCAATAACCGCGCTCGTCATATATATCGTTCTACTGATTGGCCCAATCGCCGGGTTTGATATTCCCAACATATACGCAGCAGTCTCGGCTAACCCTTTTCAATTGGTTCAGTTTTTGATTATTGGGTTGGCAAACGGTGCAATCATTTCCATCATCGCGCTTGGCTATACCATGGTGTATGGCATCATAGAACTGGTAAACTTTGCGCATGGCGATTTATATATGATTGGAGTATTTACTTCACTGACAGTACTTTCATTGACGGGTACTCTGAATGCCACGGAACCAAGTAGAATTATTCTGGGATTAATCCTCGCGCTGATTGTCTCAATTGCAGTTGGCGCTGGTCTAAACGCACTTATAGAACGGATCGCATATAGACGGCTTCGAAACTCTTCACGCCTGGCAGCTCTAATCTCGGCCATCGGTGTTTCATTTATTCTTGAAAATATTGGTCTGATATGGGCCGGTCAATCATGGCTTGTGCCATTATTCGGGACAACTGGTGGAGCTTCCCAAAAAGTATTCCCCGATATGCTTGGGAAAATCATGACAGCATACGGTATGGATGTGAATTTACTTGCCACCACGGGTATTCATTTGCGATTCACGATTAAAGATTTGCTGGTGATGGTACTTGCCAGTATCATGATGATCAGCTTACGTCTGTTTGTTCAAAACACCAAAATGGGCAAAGCCATGCGCGCCGTTGCTCAGAACCGCGACGCATCCAAAATGCTAGGGATCGATATCGATAAAGTAATTTCAACCACCTTTGCGATCGGTGGCGGTCTGGCTGGAGCAGCGGGTTTGATGGCGGGTTTGTATAACAACACAGCCTGGTGGTTCATGGGCTTCCGAGCAGGTCTGCAATCTTTTACAGCTGCGGTATTGGGCGGTATTGGCAACATCACGGGCGGTATGCTGGGCGGTTTTCTGATCGGTCTACTCGCATCTTTTAGCGATGGTTATCTGAATGCGCGCTGGACAAATGCCTGGGTTTTCGCCACTCTAGTTTTAATTTTGCTCTTCCGCCCCTCCGGCTTGCTCGGAGAACATGTTGGCGAGAAAGCATAGGGCTGCCATGAATACACAACATAAAACGAGTATCATTATTGGTCTGGTCGCCGGATTTGTTGTCCTTCTGTTTGGCGGATGGGCAGTTGCAGTTGCAGGCAGCATAGCGGGTATGGGGCTGGGATTTTACCTTGGCGGAAAAATAACAACCACTAAACCCCTGGATGCTGCCAAAGAGGCGCTTATACCGACACTTTTAGCGGCAGGTATATTGCTGGCTGTGAGTATTCTGCAAGATTTGGTTATTGCCAAAGCCATTGGCAAAGATCCAAGCCCCATCGATATACTCATTCAAGCTAATCTGGTGGGGATATTGTCTTTAATCGGATTTTCGCTGCTACTAGCCGCTGTTCACACATTACCTGAACGGCAGCAAAAGATCGCGCAGATCCTTCTGATTTGTTTCGTAGTGATTTCATTCCCATTTGTAGACCAATTTACCGGTCTGCGCTGGACAGCTCAAATTATTTTCGCTCTGATCTTCACTATCCTGGCGCTGGGATTGAATATCGTGGTTGGCTTTGCTGGTCTTCTTGACCTGGGTTATGCAGCCTTCTTCGCTATTGGGGCTTACACCACCGGAATTCTGTCATCTCCCCAACATGGGATTTTCTTGAATTTTTGGATCGTTATCTGGATTGCGGCGGCAATGGCAGGCGTTTGGGGTCTGATCCTTGGCGCACCGACGCTGCCATTACGCGGTGATTACCTGGCAATCGTAACACTCGGTTTCGGTGAAATCGTGCCAGTGATCTTCAAGAATCTGATCAAAGTCACTATACAGGAACCGCTCTCATGCTGGGTCATTCCAGCCATTACGCGCCTGTTTGGTGGCAATCCAACCATCGCCTGCATCACATTTATCAAGGATGTTGATTTGACCGCAGGTGAGAAGGGCATCAACCCTATTGGACGACCGATTCTGCCATTCATTGGTGAGTTTCAATCGGATAACAGCACACCCTGGTATTTCCTGATCATTGCGATCATTCTGATGTCTATCTTTATCATCCGGCGCTTGCGCGACAGTCGCCTGGGGAGAGCCTGGATGGCCGTGCGCGAAGATGAACTGGCGGCCTCGCAAATGGGTATCGATCCGGTTCGAACAAAGTTACTGGCTTTTGCGATGGGCGCCATGTTCTCTGGTTTTGCTGGCGCTTTTTATGGTGCCTACATTCGAGCGATTTTCCCAAGCGTATTTGATTTCAGCGTTTCCATCATCGTGCTTTGTATGGTAATTCTGGGTGGTTTGGGTAATATTAACGGCGTGATCGTCGGTGGCCTGGTTATCATGACTGCGGACCGTCTTTTCCTGCCGGCCTTAAAGGATTTCCTGGCTGGATTGTTGAAAAACACGATCCTACCGGCCTTATCCAACTACCATACCATCCAGGCAGCGGTTGAGCAAAACGCCAACCCGATCCTCTACCGTTTCTTACTGTTTGGTCTTACGCTGGTGATCATGATGGCCGTCCGACCAGAAGGTCTGATTCCCAGCGCCCAACGAAAAGCGGAACTACGCAGCGAAGAAGACATCGTCGCCGACCAAGCCGCGGCAAAGGCGTAGGAGATCATCATGGAACTCTTTGAAGCGAAAAATATCACCAAAACATTTGGCGGCCTGACTGCAGTCAACAAGGTTGACTTCAAGATGGAAAAAGGCATGATCGCCGGGCTGATTGGTCCAAATGGAGCCGGTAAAACCACGTTTTTCAATACAATCACCGGTATCTACTCCATCACAAGTGGTGAGATGAACTTTGATGGCGTGAGCCTGATCGGTAAAAAATCCTTTGAGATTACAGGGCTTGGGATTGCACGCACCTTCCAAAACATTCGCCTGTTCAGCAATATGAGTGCGTTGGATAATGTTCTGGTAGGGAAACACGTCCGCATGCATTCATCGTTGATTGGACAGATTGCACACTCTGCCTTCACAATGAAGGAAGAAAAAGACAGCCGAGTGGAAGCCCTGGAATTGTTGGAATTCGTTGGTTTGCGAAAATCTGATGCTGAAACATATGCAAAAAATCTACCCTATGGCTTGCAGCGTCGCCTCGAAATTGCCCGAGCCCTGGCCACAAAGCCAAAACTATTGCTATTGGACGAGCCAACCGCTGGAATGAACCCAAATGAAACCCAGGATTTGACAAACTTTATCAAACGCTTGCGGAGCGAATTGGGTCTGACCATCCTGCTTATTGAACATCATATGCGTGTGGTCATGAGCATCTCAGATCGCGTTTCCGTTCTGGATCACGGCGAGAAAATCGCAGAAGGTATCCCCGCGGAAGTCCAGAGCAACCCCCAGGTGATCGAAGCTTACCTGGGCAAAGGCAACGCTTCCAAACATAATACTTGAGGACTGGTGCTTCATGCTTGAGTTAATAGATGTTCATACTTATTACGGTAATATTCATGCTTTGAAGGGCATCTCACTAAAAGTTAATGATGGTGAGATCGTCACGCTGATTGGCTCGAATGGTGCCGGGAAGACCACCACCCTGCGAACCATCCAGGGATTATTAAAACCTCGCACCGGCAGCATCAAGTTGGATGACCTGGAACTGCATAAATTACCATCGCATCAGGTCGCGGCACATGGTATTGCCCAAAGCCCGGAAGGACGTATGATCTTCCCGCGCATGAGCGTGATGGAAAACCTGGAAATGGGCGCTTATGCCCGCAGCGATAAAGATGGAATTCAGCAGGATTTGGAACGTGTGCTGGCTCTTTTCCCTCGTTTGAAGGAACGAATCAAGCAAAAGGGAGGCACTCTTTCTGGTGGTGAACAACAAATGTTGGCCATGGGTCGGGCATTGATGGCACGCCCGCGTATCCTGCTTCTGGATGAACCTTCCATGGGACTCGCCCCGATCCTGGTAGATCTGATATTTGATACAATTTTATCCATTAATAAAGAAGGAACGACAATCCTCCTGGTGGAACAGAATGCTCTTATGGCGCTTTCTATTGCCAATCGAGGCTACGTTCTACAAACCGGCGAGATCATCCTGAGCGATACAGCTCAAAACCTCAAGAATAATGGCGAGGTTCAAAAAAGTTACCTGGGCGTGGAATAGCAGTATTCATCCGACCGGTTCTTCCATGAAAAGCGCAGAGGAGCGCGTCCTCTGCGCTTTTTCATTAAACAACTCCAAAAGGAAGCAAATTTCTGTAAAGAACTGCGCGAAGATGTTTTTTTGTGGTATTTTGCGGATGAGTTCATCCGCAAAATACCATTTGCCGGGCAATCCGAAGAGTTTTGTCCTATTCTTGTAAGTTAAAATATGGTTTGAGAGGTTGATATGCCATCTGCTGAAATCATCACAATTGGTACTGAAATTCTTTTGGGCGAAATAGTTGATACAAATTCCGCTTTCCTGGCTCGGCGCCTGAGAGACCTGAATGTGGATGTTTTTCGCACGTCTACGGTTGGAGACAACACACAACGTATTGCCAGCGTAATTCGCGAAACTTTGGAACGGACCCAGATCATCATCACCACCGGTGGATTGGGCCCAACGGTTGATGACCCTACACGCGAGGCGGTTGCGCTGGCTTTTAATGTCGAACTCGAATTTCGCCCCGAGTTGTGGGAGCAGATTACGGAACGAATGGGGCGTTTTGGTAGAATACCCACCGAAAATCAGAAACGCCAGGCCTATATTCCAAAAGGATCGGTGGCAATTTCGAATGCTGTTGGAACTGCACCCGCATTTGTATTTGAACAAGCTGGAAAATGTGTCATTTCACTACCAGGTGTACCACGCGAGATGGAATACCTGGCAGAAAACGAAGTTTTCCCATATTTGAGGAAACAATACAATCTGAGCGGCATGATCAAAGCGCGTGTATTGCACACCTCCGGGATGGGTGAAGGTGCAATTGATGAAAAAATCGGTGAATTGGAACTACTGACCAACCCAACTGTTGGACTGGCGGCCCATTACGGCATGGTCGATATTCGTATTACTGTCAAGGCAGAGACAGACTCGAAGGCTGATGAATTGATATCCGGTGTGGAAAATACCATCAGGCAAAAGTTAGGCAGGGTGGTCTTCGGTGCTGACGAGGAAACCCTGGAAGGGGTGGTACTGGCCGGCTTAACCAGGAAAAAAATGAACCTGGTAATCATCGAAATCAACACAGACGGAGAACTGACACGCCAACTTGCCACCGCCGGTTCACCGGCCTTTACCAGTGGAAAAATCTTGTCTGCAGTGCCCGAGGGGCTGACCCTTTCCGATCTACTGGTGGATGAAATGGAAGCTTATCAGGCCAATATCGGCCTGATATTAGTTGCCAGGCCCGCAACAGGAAAATCTGAAATCGACTTATTTCTGATTGCCCCAGGAGAAACAAAAAAAGAAACCAAAGGCTATGGTGGTCACCCGAAAAATGTTTCAACCTGGGGAGCGAACTCAGCCCTGGATTTAATCCGATCCACAATTTTATGAACAAAAAGAGACTGAACGGTCTGGCGTTGGGTGTCTGGGTGGCAAATATTATTGCTTGTCTTCTAGTCGCAGGACTGTTTGCATTGTTCAAAACAGCCCCTGCAGTAAACGCCAATGCGCCAACTGCCAGGCAATCAGGTAAAAGAATTTTCGCAACCGTTATTGAACAATCATCTGTCACTCCTGTACCCCCACCCACCAGCCGTCCAACTATCACCCCTTGGCCAACACCACTCCCGGGGCCAAGCATCACCCCGATGGTATTGCCAGCATCGAACCAAATCGTGATCGGATATTCAATCGAAAAACGGCCGCAACAGGTTTTTCGTTTCGGCCAAGGTTCGATCAATAAACTTATTCTGGCGGGTATCCATGGTGGCTCAGAATGGAACACGATTGAACTTGCGGATCAATTGATCGGTTACCTGGGTGACAACCCAAAGCGTATACCAGACGACACAACTCTTTTTATCCTGCGAGATATCAATCCAGATGGCACTGCCAGGGCGCATGGGGTGGATGGACGTGTAAACGCAAATGGCGTGGACCTGAACCATAACTGGCCGTATAACTGGAAAGAGGATTGGCCTCGGGATGGTTGTTGGATCTGGAGAAAAGTAACAGGAGGTATTTCTCCAGGCTCTGAACCTGAGGTCCAAAACGTGATCAAGTTCATTGATAGCATCAAACCATCAGCACTTATCAGTTACCATAGTGCAGCCTTGGGAATATTTCCGGGTGGGAAACCCAATTTTCCACCTTCTATTAACCTGGCGGCTTCGATTGCCGAGGTAAGCAATTACCCCTATCCCCCGATTGATACCGGATGCGATTATTCAGGAAATCTAACAGATTGGGCAGCCAATACGCGAGGCATACCATCGATCGACATTGAACTCACCAATCACACCGACACAGATTTTGATCAAAACCTACGGGTACTACAGGCATTTTTGGCCTGGAAAAAATAAATTCCTCTGCAATGAAATTGCAATCCCCGAGTTATGCTTCTGTCATGAATTAACATCTTTAGACATGATAAATTTAGCAAGACAAATTAAACACAACCAGAAAAGTTTTGCCGGGCTTATCATCTGAAAGGATTTATCATGCTTCCATTAAAACCATATATGCACATGTACAAAGAATTTGGCTTGATACCACAAATAAAAGAACAGCCACCGGTACCGTATACTGTCCAAACTTTTACTGTTTACGCTTT
>CAZLJB010000159.1:0-6968 GCA_964559195.1 uncultured Anaerolinea sp.
ACACGGCTCTGAACACTCTTTCCCTACACGACGCTCTTCCGATCTCGGCTTGAACTGCGGCGAGGCAACCTGTTCACTTGTTTTTTTTGCGCTATCAGTCATCAAAAATCACCTTATTCCATTTTTCTAAGAAGGAAATAGTAAAGTATTCTTACGTTGCCAATTGGTTTTGGATATTCAGAACAATGTCTTCTGGCAGGTCGTAGAGATTGAGTTTGCCTGAAACCGGGATAGGGGTGTGCAAAATGCGTGGATTTTCGAGAATAAACCCGATCATTTCTGGGTTCCACCAGGATGGATCGTCAAAATTCGGGTGATCGGAAGATGGGATTCCGTCTTCCTCAGTCCACACGTAGTGCTCGAGGGTAACAATACCAAGAACGGAGCCATTGATGCTACAAAGTTGCTCAGGGAATTCGTGACCTAATTGACGGCATTTATCGCGCAGGGGTTGCCAAAACTTTTGTGCCTCCGGGGCCTTACTGGAAACAATCGCAAGCGGTCCGACTGTGCCTTTGGGTGCCCAGCTGCGGTTTTCGATATTCTTGATACCAGCAACGATCAGGCCAGCATAGGGTTGTTTGATAGAAATGGCTTTCATTATTTTTGCCTGTTCCTGACGAAGTTTGATCCTAGATTCGACCGATCGAACCGCCCATAATAATTCAAATGATATTGGACTGAGCGCAACCGACATTGTTAAAGATATTTCTTCCTTGCTTGAAATACGATTCCGCGTACCTGATTTCAAACATGACTAAGTGGTTCTACAAGATGCTTTAGATCATTCTCGAATTGTGCCCCAATATATTTTACTTCAAGTAGAAGTCTGAAACTGATTTATTTTTACACAAATAACCACAGAAATTTAAACACTCGTTTCCCCAGAAAGGGACTAATTCTTTAAGCTTGAATGCCTTTTGTGAACATTTACTTGAGAATATTCAGGGTTTCCGGGATCACCTCTCTTCAGCTTGGAACTTAATCTGGCTATTTAACCTGGTGGGTGAACAAAAAGAGGTGATCTTCCCGTAAAAATCCCTCAAAATCCAGTCCCCATTTTTCTAATTCTATGTATCGCAGGATCCCATAGAAAACATTAACCTGGGCCAGAAATAGGGGAATCGGCCCAGGTTAATGTTTATTTTATCTATGAAACCACTAATCGTTTTATTTTATTCTGATCGCCCTGATCGGTAACGATCAATTAGTGCCTTGGTGCGTGTGTCTTTTGGGGCTCTAAATAT
The DNA here is from genome assembly GCA_964559195.1 of uncultured Anaerolinea sp. GTDB lineage: Bacteria > Chloroflexota > Anaerolineae > Anaerolineales > Villigracilaceae > UBA5195. The sequence goes on from CAZLJB010000159.1 coordinate 1,248, forward strand.
TTCTTCGGGAGCACTATCTTCTATAATTTCGCCTTCAGCCATAACGACCACCCGATCTGCAACCTCGCGTGCGAACCCCATTTCATGGGTTACAACCAGCATGGTCATGCCTTCATTGGCCAGAACCTTCATGACTGTTAAGACTTCCCCGATCAATTCTGGATCAAGTGCAGATGTTGGTTCATCGAAAAGCATTACCTTGGGTTCCATCGCCAGGGCTCGCGCGATGGCTACGCGTTGTTTTTGCCCTCCAGAAAGCCTTAATGGATATTCGTCTTTTTTAAACAACATGCCGACACGATCGAGGTTGAATTCTGCGATTTGAATGGCTTTTGATTTTTCCATCTTCTTGACAGTAATCGGTCCTTCAATCACATTCTCCATCACTGACATATGTGGAAATAGATTGAATTCTTGAAATACCATCCCGGTTTCAAGTCTGATCGCTCGGACAAGCTGTTGGTTTTGTTTTTCGCGCTCCCTGTCTTTTGGTCCTATCTCAACTTTAATATTATTTACTTCTATCGTACCGGCAGATGGTTCTTCGAGGAAATTAATGCAGCGTAGTAACGTACTTTTGCCGGAACCACTCCTTCCGATGATGCAAACAACTTCGCGAAGTTTTACACTGATGGAAACATCACGTAAAACATGCAACATTCCGAACCACTTGTGTAGGTGGGATACACTCACAATTGTGTCAGCGCTCATAGGCTTGGGCCATCCGTTTCTCTAATTTTCCCTGGAAGTACGATGAAATTATCGTCAAAATCCAATAGGCTGTTGCGGCGATTAGAAACATCTCCATGTATTTACTGTCGCGTCTTGCATATCGGTTGGCCAGGAAAGTAATCTCCCAAACTCCCATGACTGAAACAAGTGCGGAGTCTTTTTGCATTGCAATGAATTGATTTCCAACATCCGGGATAATAATTCGAATGGCTTGCGGCAGGATTATGCGTCTAGTCACCTGTCCTGGGGTCATTCCTAAGGCAATGGCTGCTTCCCGTTGACCATGTCCAATAGATTGCAATCCTGCTCTAAATATTTCGGTCATGTAAGCCCCATAATTCAGGCTTAAAGCTAGAATACCAGCTGGGATTGCATCAAGGATGAACAATTTTCCAATTGAGGGATAACCTAGATTGGAGATTTGTTGGCCTATTTGGGGAAGTCCAAGATATATAAAATAGATTTGGATGAGTAAAGGCGTACCTCGAATCAGCGAAACGTAAAACCCCGATATTCCTTGGGCTACGGGGTTGGGCGAAAGCCTGGCGATTGATCCTGAAAGGGCAAGGATTGTTGCAATTGTAATAGATGCCAGCGAAACAAGGATGGTTGTGCCTGCACCCTGCAAAATAATATCGAAGTGCAGCAAAATATAACTGGGTTGGATATGTAAAAATACCAGTCCAATTGTGACAACGCATATCAGAGCTACCCATACGCCGGCAATTTTTAAGCCCTGGATGAAATTATTTCGCCTGTGTTGTGCAACAAGCTCAATTCCCATCTCGAGATGGGGATCCTGTGAATTACTGGGAGGTTTTGTATCCATGGAAATATAAAATAAAAGGGTGGGGCCTCAGGCTCCACCCTTTTATTAAAATTTATTTACCGAAAGATGATGCGTCAAAGGCTGCGGCTGCGGAGGTTAAATCAGATCCGTAGTATTGGGTGGAAAGCTTTGAAAGCGATCCATCTTTGTGTAGTCCTGCGATAACATCTGAGACTTTAGCGATAAAGGCTTTTGGATCCAGGGCGGAATTTTTGTCAATGGCTGGCGCAAGGTATTCAAAAAACAGATTATCGCCTAATTGCTTGATCGGTTTCCCATTTTTAATGGCTTCTTGACCGGTAGGTTGAGCAGTCAGGACTGCATCGAGACGAGCTCCATCCCCCAAAGAAAGATCCTCGAGCGCGGTACTATCTGTATCGTATGTTTTGATGTCGGCGCCCTTGATCGCAAAATCAATCGTCTCGCCTGGGATAATCAATGTGCCGCTCAGGAAGCTTTCATAGGTACAACCACCGCAGGATCCAACTTTTTTCCCACTCAAATCAGCGGCCTTTGTATAGGTTTTATTATCCTTGTAAACGAAAAGGGCGGCAGGTGTGGTGTAATAAGGTTGAGCAAAGAAGAGCGATTTTGCACGTTCCGGTGTAATTGTCATTGAGCCGACGCTGATATCCCAGCGACCTGCCCAATTACCGGCAGTAATCAAATTCCAATCAGGAGTGACAAAGCATGGCTCAACACCAAGGCTTTTTGCTATTGCAGTTGATACATCAATATCAAAACCTTCCAACTCGCCAAGGGTTTTCTGATCCGCGGTGCATTTTGAATTTTCTGTGCGTTTAGGGCTGGCTCTGAGAGCGGATTGGGGAGGATAGGCCGGATCTGATGAAACTACCAGCGTTCCGCGGGCTAAAATGGTTGCAAGCAAATCTGGGGCGACGGTTGGTGCCGGGGCACTTGTGGCAGCCGGAGCAGTAGTTGCAACCGGAGCAGTTGTTGCGGCAGGTGCGACAGGTGCCTCTGTCACAGCTGGTGATGGCGCACCACAAGCAGTGAGTAAAAAGGCTGCAACAATGATTAGAGCTGTTCCAGTATTAACCTTTTTCTTGATAATCCCGAGCTTTGAATCCTTACTCATTTGTTTCTCTCCTTGTTTGGCGAAATGTGGTATTTTAGAAAACGAAGTTAAAAAAGCCGTTTTCGGATCTTAGCCATTAAATAAAAAAAGAAATACAAGGTTTAGAGTCAGGTTTATTAAAGTTATTATACCCTACACGTTGTTTCATTCTAGCATTTCATTATTCATACTGTCAATACAAGTGTATATCAAATTTATTAAATCGCGATGATAAAAGACACAAAATTGTCAGAAAAATGGTCAGCATGTCAGCTATTTTCCCTTCTGCAGGTGGGTAGACGATTTCGAAGATAAGTTGAATTCCTACTAGCTTTCAGTAATGACTTGCGGTTTCGCTTGCTCGAAGTAATTATCAATCGAGATTGATTGCCTGGATTAATATTTTGTAAGGCCTGTAAATAATAGGGGGTTATCAACTGTTGAGGGAAATAGATAACCCGGTATAAGTAAGTTTGACAGTTTGATCTGGTTGCTTTTCGCAGAAAAGGTGTTAAGATATTTAAAAATAATAAATCAGAGTATAATTGTCTGTAATTAAGGAAAAACATGGATAATATATTTGATTCGTCCGTAAAAGTAAAAGAATCATTATTGAAAGAAAATTATATCGCCAGCGATGAAATTTCAACCATTGTTTATCTTGCAACGAAGTTAAACAAACCCTTACTCTGTGAGGGGCCTGCGGGTGTTGGAAAGACAGAACTTGCCAAGGCTCTTGCGTCAGCAACTGGCAGAGAGCTTATTCGGTTGCAATGTTATGAAGGGTTGGACGAATCAAAAGCCCTTTATGAGTGGGAGTATTCCAAACAATTGCTTTATACCCAGTTATTGCGAGACAAGCTGAACGATAGTCTTGGCACGGCAGGATCACTGGCTGAAGCAGCAGATAAATTGGCAGCGGAAGAAGATGTATTTTTTTCGTATCGTTTTTTATTACAACGTCCTTTATTAAAAGCAATTTTATCTGAAAAGCCTACCGTTTTGTTAATAGACGAAATTGATCGCGCTGACGCAGAGTTCGAAGCTTTTTTACTTGAAATCCTGAGTGATTTTCAGGTTTCAATTCCAGAATTAGGAACGATTTCAGCGCGTCATATGCCCATCGTTATTTTGACATCCAATAATATGAGAGAACTGTCAGAGGCGCTTAAGCGCAGGTGTTTATATCTCTTTATTGACTATCCCAATTTGGAAGCTGAATTAGCAGTTGTACATCTCAAAGTTCCTGATCTAAACGCTAAACTTGCACGTCAGGCTGTTGAATTTGTCCACCAACTACGAAAGAATGATTTACGAAAAGCGCCTTCGATTAGCGAAACCCTGGATTGGGCTAAAGCGCTGGTGGCATTAAATTCCCAGTCGCTGGATACAAAAATATTAAATGAAACTCTTTCGATACTACTTAAGCACGAAACAGACTTACAGAAAACAAAACGTCAGATCCTTTCAAATTCAAATAAGCAAAACCAGGACGAAATGCGCAGGCTTTCGGGAAATTGAACTTTTACTTGAATTGATCTTGCAGAAACGAGGTGATAATTAATGGAAGATCACATCTTAAAATTAATTAGGGCCTTGAGAGCTAGCGGAGTTCCGGTCAGCCTTGCTGAAAGTTCAGAAGCGTTTCTAGCAGTTGAAGCATTGGGAATTAATAACAAGTCTGAGTTTCGTTTATCTTTGCGCGCAACGCTAATAAAGAATGTGCGCGATTTGAAAATATTTGACAAACTTTTCCCGTTATATTTTGATCCAAATATACAATTTGATTTTGCGGGAAATATCGCAGACAATCTTGGACCGGATGACGGCAAGCTTTTTTCTGAGGCATTAACTGAACTTATCGAAAAACTTCGGCAGAGTTTTTCGAGATTGCAGAACGGGGAGTTTTTTACCAAAGCTGAATTGGAGATGGCGGCAAAACTTGCCGGCTTGGACAACATCTCAGATTTGGATTATCAGAGCTGGGCAGCCCATAAGATGGAACTGACTTTGTCTATCCCCGAAATGCAAGCAGCAATAAAACAGCTTATTGGATTGCTTCAAAAAATGAATTTTAATCCCGACCGATTAAATTTATTGCGTGATCTAATGAAAAACCGATTACAAGATTTCCAAATGCAGATAATGGGTTTTGCTGGTGATTTGATTGCAAGTAATCTAAGTCAACAGGCTCCTCGAGGAATGGCGGATGGTTTGCTCAACCGGGCATTCGAATCGCTTTCTGAAAACGAAAAGCGAATACTCGCTTCTGAAGTTAAGCGACTCGTACTTTCTATTCGAACCAAAATTGCCCTTCGCCAGAAACGAGCGAAAACCGGCCACCTGGATGCCAAAACTACACTTCGTAGGAGTTTGAGATATCACGGCGTACCAATGATTGTTTATCACCGTGACCGAGCTAAAAAACCAAAGCTTATTGTGTTCTGCGATGTAAGTACCTCAATGCGATTTTGTTCGGAACTAATGTTAAGTTTTATTAATTCCCTGCAAGCCCAAGTTCAAAAATGCCATGCTTTTGCTTTTATTGATCATCTTGAATATATTTCTGATGAATTTATTGGCAAAGATGGAAATTTGGCAATTGCATCGATATTAAAACAGATGCCAGCTGGTTCATATAATACTGACCTTGGGCATTCCCTTGATACATTTTCCAAAAATTATCTTGATATGCTGGATGGTCATACTACTCTTATTATCGTTGGTGATGGGCGAAATAATTATCATGATCCGCGCCTGGATATATTTAGCAGCCTGGTGCGTCGGGCCAATCGAACTTTATGGTTAAGTCCAGAACCTGAATATTTGTGGGGTACTGGAGATAGTGACATGCCAGGTTATGCCCCTTTTTGTACCGCAGTTCTAAAGGTAAGTAATGTGACGGAGCTCGTCGAAGCAATCGATAAATTTATGGTGAATTGAAAGAGTTTAAACACCTTTTCTCATAGACTATTAATCGAAGGGAAAAGTTAATTTCTATCAATAAGAAACCTCTAAGAATAGGAGTTAATCTGGTGATTACCCACAAGTCATTTCCTGAAAGGGAAAAGGGTGCAAATAG
>CAZLJB010000160.1:0-6963 GCA_964559195.1 uncultured Anaerolinea sp.
CAACTTGAAAGCCCAGGCCGGGTGGAGCCTTCAGTTTGCGAAAGGGGGTAGGTGGGCAGGCTTGTGGTTTTGATCGCCATGATTTGAGATTCGCCAGAGCCGAGATGGTCGGAAAATATACTCACTGAAAGAGTATCACTCTTTCAGTGAGTATATCAAGGCTGGCTGTATTTTGCAAGGGCTGGGAAGTATAATCCGTGCATGCCTGCCATCGATGATATTCGGACTTATTATGACGGTAACACAAGTTTATTTCTGCGCTTTGGTTCTTCGAAGGATATTCAAACCATCCATCGTGCCTTGTGGAGCGAGGCGGTCACCTCGCTGGCCGAGGCGCTCAATGCGGTCAACCAGCTGATCCTGTTGGAAGCGCAATCGATGCCTGGAGCGCTCCGGATTGCGGATCTGGGTTGTGGCGTGGGCGCAACTTTGCATTATCTACTTGCCAATCTTCCGCCAGGCTCCACCGGCTTTGGGCTGACGCTCAGCCAGGTGCAAGCCCGGCTGGGTGGCAGGTTTTTTCGCGAACAAAATTTACCCGGTCTAATCAGTGAAGCCGATTTCCAACATCTGCCGCTTGGCTCGGGTTTCGATCTGGCCTATGCGATCGAATCATTTGTGCATGCCATTGAGCCAGCTCAATTTATGGCCGAAGCGGCCCGCATCCTGCATACGCCGGGTGCAGGAAAACCCGGGGGGCGCTTGATCCTGGTCGATGATTTTCTGGGGCTGCCTCGCAGTGGGCAGCCTGCCAGGTGGCTGGATTTATACCAACGTGGGTGGCAGATCCATAACCTGGGCCGGCCGCAAGAATTATCCGAGCTGGCCGCCCGGCATGGTCTGAGGCTGGTTGAAAACCGTTTATTTTCCCCCGATCTGCGCCTGCGGGCCTTGCCAGATCTGCCTGCCCGGGTTTTGACTGTTCTCTTCAGCCCATTCTGGGGCTTGCACCCGATTGTGCCATCTATGCTGGGCAGCATGGCCCTCCAAAAGTGCCTGTCGGCCGGTTCGGTGGAGTACCGCTGGTTGGTTTTTGAACGGGTTTAGCCCGACCAGGCAGGATGACTTTACTGAGCCAGCAGCTTTCATTGTGAACTTAATTAATGACTCTACTGCAAAAAGGGCTTTTACCGCAGAGTGCGCCGGGAACGCTGAGTTTTTTTACAGCTTCGTCATTAAGGAGGCTTATTTTTTGCGGCTTGGTTAACGATTAAGCTCTGTAAACTCTGCGCTCTTAGTGGTTAGGCTTTTTGCAGTAGACTCAACTAATTGGAAAGAATTAAATTTGGGGTGTAATTCGGAAGCGAAACTTCCGAATTACACCCCAAATTCTTCGTACAGAGATGCCCATTATTTTTGAATTGTGACCAGCCTGACCAGATCCTGTTTGCGCATTTGTTTGAAGGAAATACCCTGGCCCACAGCGCGGATGACCGCGCGCGGGTCGGTCACGATCGTGCCGGAGATGATCTGGATGCCGAAATCATACAGCAGTGGGCTGAGTGGTGCGCTGGGCCCGATTAACACCACCCGGGTGGTGGGACGGCATAAAGCCAGCAGGCCCTGGAAGCTGCGGTTGATCAGGGTGGTGGCGGTGATGGCCAGCAGGTCGGCCTGGGGAATGATTTCAGGTGCGGAGCTGGCCGGATAGTCACCTGGCCTGGGGTTCAGTTCCAGCACCCAGAGCTTTTTGACGACGGGTCTGAGTTCATCAATGAAGGGGAAGTGTCCCACCACGACCATGTTTTGATTGGCGCCATGCTGTGCCAGGTAATCGCCGGCATTCAGATCGGTCCACTGGTCGGGTGAACGTGGCAGCAGGGCATTTATGGTGGCCAGCCCGATGGCCACTTCGCTGAAGCTGGGTGATTCGACCAGCCCGGCCAGCTCGGCGCTGCTCATTTTATGCAGGTGCCCGGCCTCGCGCACAGCAGGCTGGGTATGGTGGTCCACACCCGGGTTGGTGAGCGTGGCCGCCAGCCCGCAGCGCAAGCCGTCGCTGGTTTCGACCAGCACGGCGGTGCGGGTCAACCCGACCTGCACATCCAGGATTTGGCCGGGCAGCAGGGCCTGGCGTAAAGCGTCGTTGAGGGTTGGAGCGTTGGGCATCAGCATGGTCAGCCAGCCTGATTAGGGCTGGGCGCGCGTGGCGTACCAGCCGAGTTTAGCGGGGTTGCGGTTATCAAATTCGGGGACGTAGGGTTTGATGTCCAGCAGCGGGGTGCCATCCAGCATATCGACATTCAGGATTTTGAGCAGCGGGCCGGTTCTTTCGATCAGTTGCACGATGGAGATACCGATCGGGTTGGGGCGCCGGTAAAAGCGGGTGGCAAAGACACCGTGTTGCTGGTCATCCAGGAAGGGTTTGACCATCAAATCCGGGCTGTTAAGGGCCTGGTGAAAAACGTAGATCAGGATCAGGTGAGAAAGCCCATCGATACTCTCCAGACCGGCCTCGAATTCAGGGAAGATTTCAATCTGGCCGGGGTGGGTGGAGCGCGAGGCCTGGATGGGCATGCCGGCCTGTTCTTTGAATGGGGTGTGAAGGATGCCGATCGGTTTCATGCAAAATTCTGTCATAGGTTCCTTGGGAGGGCTGTTGGAAATTTTTGTGCGTTGGTCAGGCCTGGGGAAAGTACTGCTGGCACTCATCCAACCATTCCAGGACGCTGTCTAGCTGTTTCAGGCGCAGGTTCAGGCTGAGCAGGTTGTAGATCTGTGAGGCGGGCAGCTCCGCGCGGGCTGCTTCCAGGCGCTGGATGTGAACTTGTGCCTCGGCTCGCTGGCGTTCAAAGGCCGCGGGCAGATTTTGGGGCATGTAGAGCTGCAGAAAGTACAGGCGGGTGACAAATTCCATGCGGATGGCACGGGTGCTGCCGCCGCTGGGAGCTTCGAGCCATTCCAGGAAGCGTTTGTGGCCCTGCGGGGTGATGCTCAGCAGCTGGCGGGCGGGCAGTTTTTCCTGGGGGATTGCTTCGATTGAGATGTCGCCCTGGGCTTCGAGGCGTTTGAGGGTGGCATAAGCCTGGCTCTGGCTGAGGTGCCAGACCTCGCCCAGGTCGCTGATGACTGTGCGGTGCAAATCGTAACCATGCCCGGGTCCGCCAAACAGCAGCCCGAGCAGGGCCATTTCGGGTGAAAGGGTGCCGATGTGATGGGGTTTTTTATCCATGCGGGCTGCTCGCTTTTATAAAATTACTCACCGGATGAGTGTATCAAGTTGTTTGCGTTTGGGCAAGATGCCAGAACCTATTACCAGAACCTATGAACCACGAACCACACGAAATACACGAAAAAGGGCTGGGTTTTGATCTGGGGTAATTGCGAAAATAATCATTTTGGGTTGTTAAGCAAATGGAGTGGTGAGCAGGCCTCCCGCTCACCACTCCACTTAAAAAAAATTCTTCAACGCGTATGGACTTCTATGGGTTTAGGTTTGGCCTGAAATGATGATCTTGCGCGCAGCCGGTTCGAAAAGATAAAGACAGGATGGCGCCCGCCGACCTGGCGAGCGCTTCGATTTCGGGTAAGGTGGGTTGCATGGGTGTCTCTTTCGCCTGTGCGGCGGTCGGATGCGTTCTTTTTGGAGGTGATCGTTGTGCAGAAGTGTACGAAAGCGGTGTATGGTGTGTTGATTAGCATTGTAAAGTTCTGAATACGAGCGGTTAAACGAATTAATTCGAAACAGTTACATTGACAAACAAAACGTGCGGTGTATAATAGCGTTAGCCTTGTGGCTGGGAATCAGGGGGAACGGCCTCTTCACGGGATGCATTAAGAGCTCTCTAAATCAGGAAAAAACCATGGCATATTTGCAATTAAAAAACGTAACAAAAGCATTTTCCGGTACAAATGTTGTCAACGATTTCAACCTGGATATTGAAAAAGGGACGCTGGTTTCTTTTTTGGGTCCATCCGGTTGTGGCAAGACCACCACGCTGCGAATGATTGCAGGTTTTGAACAGCTTGATGAAGGAGAAATTCTGCTGGATGGCAGTAACATCACTGACGTTCCGCCAAACCGGCGCGATATCGGCATGGTTTTTCAGGCTTATGCGCTCTTCCCCAACAAAACTGTGCGTGAAAATATTGCTTTTGGTTTGCGAATGAAGAAGACGCCAAAAAATGAGATCGGGAAAAAGGTTGAAACTGTTCTCGGTAGCGTTGCCAAAAAAATGTTCATTGGATAAATATGGGCTTATTGCTTGCAGTAGATGCTGGTACGACTTCTGTGAAGGCCGGTCTGTTTTCTTCGGATGGCCGCTGCCTGGGCGTGGGGCGCCAGGAATATCAGCTGGAGACACCCGCACCTGATCGGGTCCAATTGGACCCGGAGGTGTATTGGCAGGCTTGCATAAAAACTGTGCGCGCGGTGCTCAAGCAATCCGGATCAGCCCCCAATCAGGTCAGCGCCCTGGCGGTTTCCAGCCAGGGAGAAACCACCATCACATTGGATGCGCACGGCCGGGTAATTTACCCGGCCCTGGTCTGGCTGGACAACCGTGCCACCAGCCAGGCTGCGCTGCTCGCCCGCCAGTTTTCGCAGGATCTTTACGCCAGAACGGGTCTCCCTGAGGTTCTAGCGACCTGGTCGGCGTGCAAGATCCTGTGGCTGAAACAGAATGAACCGGATGTATTCGCCAGCGCCGGCACGTTTTTGCTGGTTCAGGATTATCTGATCCAGCGTCTGACCGGCAGAATCGTATCGGATGGCTCGGTCTCCTGTACCACCATGAATTATGAATTAACTGGAAATAAATGGCGGCAGGATGTTCCCGAGGCGATTGGTATTCGCATCGACCAACTCCCCGAATTGGTGCAGCCTGGTACGGATATCGGCTGCCTGACAGTGGATGCAGCCCAGCAGCTGGGTCTGACAACCCGGACGCGGGTGGTGAATGGTGGCATGGACCAATCGGTTGGCGCAATCGGTGCTGGAAATGTCAGACCTGGCCTGATTTCCGAATCGACCGGCGCCGCCCTGGGGATCCAGGCGACCATCTCAGAAGCCTTGATCGATAAGGCTGAAGTGGTGCCGGTCTATTGTCACAGTGTGCCCGGTAAGTTTCTGTTTGTGCCGGTTTGTCCCACGGCGGGCATGGCTTTGAAGTGGCTGCGCGACACTTTTTTTCAGGCTGAGATTGCCGCAGCCAAAAAGAAGCAGCTGGATGCGTTTGATTTGTTAACCGGGTTGGCCCAGGCTATTCCGGCCGGGTCGGAAGGCCTGATCATGCTGCCGCATCTCTCGGGTGTTTACAGCCCAGAGCCAAACTTGCTGGCGCGCGGTTCTTTTACGGGCTTCACACTTGGCCATACGCGCGGGCATTTTGTGCGCTCTCTGCTGGAGGGGGTGGCTTTCATGCTCAGGCGTAACCTGGAGTTTATTGAGCATACTGGCTATGAAATTGACGAAATAATTTCGACTGGCGGTGGGGCGCGCAGCCCCTTGTGGAATCAGATCAAGGCGGATGTTTGCCAGCGCCCGGTTGTGACTCTGAAGAATGAAGAAACTGCGCTGCTCGGAGATGCCATCCTGGCGGGTGTTGCCACGGGTGAGTTTGAGTCGATCGAGGCCGGCTGCAAGGCCATGGTCACCATCAACGAGCGCATTTTGCCGGGCCCGGATCAGGCTGCCTATCTCGCTGCGTATCAGCTTTACTGCAATTTGGATGGTCAGCTGGCAGATTACTTTAAAAAAGGATACGCGGCTAAGAATATAATTTCTGAAAATGAAAGTTGATAGTGCCGAATAGTATTGGTTTGCACCGGGTTGGTTGAAAACCGGAAAATAGTTGGCAACAGCTTATCCTGATAATCATTAAGAACTTTGATGGAGAGGAAGGACACGATGACTACAAAACCCAAGGTTGGTGTACTCGTAACAGCTCTTTTGGAAGATGATTACAATAAAACGGCGCACGTTCGTCCCATGGCTCAGCGGGTGGCCGATAAAATTGGCGGTATTATCGGAAAATTTGCCGAGACCGTCTGCCCACCCCTGGTCGAAGAGGAACATCAGGCCGAGGCTGCCGCCGCGATGTTCAATGCGGCCGGTGTGGATTTGATTATTGCGGTGGAAGTGGCTTACACCAAGGGCGCTGTGCCTGTGCGTTGTTTTCTTAACACAACCGCTCCGGTGCTGGTCTGGAATACACAACAGATCGAATTCCTGCCCGAGGATGCTGATTTTGATTTGATCATGGTGAATTCGGGCATGGCGGGCGTACCGGAAATGACTTCCGCGCTCCTGCGCCTGGGCCGGCCTTTCTGGATCGTGACATCCATGATGGATGATCCGGCCGGTCAGCTCAAATTGGCAGAGTATATCAAGGCCGCGGGTGTCATCCGGCGCCTGAAGACCGCCCGGATTGCAATTGCAGGGCATGCTTTTGAAGGAATGACCGATCTGATGGTTGATCAGCTCAGCCTGCGGCAATTTGTGGGACCGATTTGTTGGCCCGTGGAGCCAGAAAAGGTTTCGGTGGCCATGGGCCAGATTCTGGATGCGGATGTTAAAAACCTGGTGCAGCAGGAAAGCGGTCGCTATAAAATCGATATGGAAGCCGAGCAATTTGAGCGCTCCTGCCGCCTGGCGCTGGCACTGGAAAAAGTGGTGCGCGATGGCGGCTTTGATGCCCTGGCCTCCTTTGACCAGGTCTGGTTGACGGATGCGCGGGTCGGGATCATCCCGGCTTATGCGACCGGGCGCCTGTGTGAAATTGGGCTGCCCTGCTCCACCGAAGCCGACATCACCACACTGACCGCCATGATTATTCTGCAAGAATTGGCTGGTAAATCCACTTTCCTCGAAAATTATGTGATCGATTTCAGGCAGGATGCCATGCTGCTTTCGCATGATGGGCACGGAAACCCTGCCATGGCTGCCAACCCCGCGGATGTCACCTTGAAACACAGTATTTACTACAAGGGTGTCAATGGCTTTGGGGCAAGCTTTGAATACGC
>CAZLJB010000161.1:0-1886 GCA_964559195.1 uncultured Anaerolinea sp.
AAACACTGCTCTTTACTCGCTTGCTGGAGGCTCTCAATTCCAACCTGCCTCTGCGTAAACTGGAATATTCAGTAGACGAAGAAAAGGAACTTTCCAGCTTTGGGCTTCTCACCCGCAAACAAATTTTGACAGTTTTCAATCTTGGTGACAGCCAAAAAGCCCCATCCGTGGAGCTGGACCATCCTTATGTTTGCTTACCTGGAAAACTGGAGATGGAAATTTCTCAATTATCCAGTGATGACGCTCAGCTCTTTATGGCTGAATATGGAATTGAAGAACCTGCGCTTAATCTCATGATCAGGCTTTCTTATGACTTATTAAACCTGCAGTCTTTTTTTACGGTAGGTGAAGACGAAGTTCGGGCCTGGACCACTCGCCGCCATGCAACCGCGGTCGAATCAGCCGGTGAAATTCATACCGATATTGCCCGTGGCTTTATCCGTGCTGAAGTGGTGGCTTACGATGATTTGATTGCGCTTGGGAGCATGGCAGAATGTAAAGCCAAGGGAAAATTTCGGCTGGAAGGTAAGGAATACATTGTCAAGGACGGCGATATTGTTCACATTCGTTCCAGTTTATAAGAGCATTTGCTGACCAACTGGATTCATCAGATCTGAAACACCCTAAACGCCTTGCGGAAAAATCCTATTGAGAATTCCTGTCAGTCAATCCACCTATTGTGAAAAAATGTATAATTGATTCAATGAAAAGAAACAGTTGTCTTCCGTAGTACAGTAAGATATTGTCTTCCATGATAATTTATTGTTTTAGCTCGGTTTATTTGTAAAAAATAGTTTGTCAATCGAATAAGGAGAAAGTCATGTCTGATCGCATGTTGCGTCCGTTTTGCGCAGTTATTGCTATCTGTCTTGCTGTGCTTGCCTGTTCGATGCCTGGGGCTTCAGCGCCATCGGCAGTACCTTTGGATGCCACCAAGATCGCTCTTGAAATTTTGGCCACCAAGAATGCTCCGGTTCCAACCCAGGTTGTGGATGCGACTAAAATTGCGCTTGAGATCCAGGCTACCAATAATGCTCCTGCAGTCATCCCGGTCGTGGATGCGACCAAGGTGGCCCTGGAAGTGCAGGCTACCAATGCCGCTGCCCAATTAACACAGCAAGCCGGTCAGCAGGCTCAGCCAGCCCAGCCAGCCCAACTTCAACCGACCATTGCGCCAGTGCAAACATCTGTGCCGGAAGTTCCGACTCAGGATGGGGCTGCTCGAATAAAAAACGCCAAAATCCTGGTTTATGAGGATACGCAGGATATTGGTCTGTGGGTCAGCGATGCGTTGAATGGCATGGGACTAAAATATACGCATGTCGGAGATGCGATTGGTCATTTGATGGAAAACCTGAACTCGCCGATCAAGTGGGATTTAATCATAATTGGCGCCGAGTCGAAAACGAAGGTTCAGGGCGAATTTTGGGATGTGATTGGCGAGAAAATTATCCGCGACAAGACCGCCTTGATTGCCGAAGTTTGGTACCTGGATAAAATCGGTGAGGGAAAAATCAAACCAATTATGGTTAACTGTGGAATTGAATTTCAGCGGGATTGGCCGTTGGCAGAATCCATTTATTGGCTTGATTCAACTCATCCTATTTTCAGCGATCCGAACATGGCCATGCCGCTGATCAATTATTCGCGCTACTGGCAGTATCAGGCAGGTGATCTGATCCGCTTAATGCCGGGCAGTAATGCCGCGCTCCTGGCAGGGGTCTTTCAGAAACAAAAATCGAATTATGGTGTCCTGGCTACTTGCCTGGATGGGCGAGTTGTCTTTCAGACTTTTTCAAACCACGATTTTCACCAGGCGGATATCATCCGCCTCTGGCAAAACTATATCACTTACACCCTTAAAAACCACTTTGCCGTAGTGCCTT
>CAZLJB010000161.1:1986-6912 GCA_964559195.1 uncultured Anaerolinea sp.
CTCTGGCAAAACTATATCACTTACACCCTTAAAAACCACTTTGCCGTAGTGCCTTGATAAAAATAAAATATGTAACTACTTTGACAGTGTCACATTAGCGTGTAGTTTTCATTGCGAAGATAGGTACCACGAACGACACGAAATACACGAAAAGGAGCCTTTTTTTCTGTCATTGCGAGACCGGCGCACTTGTTCTTTGCCGGTCGTGGCAATCTTCAGGCCGGCCAGGGATTGCCGCGTCGCGATTTGCTAAGCATATCGAGAACGCTTCTACTAATAACATGATTGTCATCTCCGCATCGCATACCGCCCCTTTGCGATAAAACCAACCTGATAATTGTTGCCCCCGGCGGTATGTACGCAATGACAGTTATACGAAAATATGACATTGTCAAAGTAGACACAAAATATTAATGTAAGAACGTTACCTCCGATATTTCCAGGTAGATATATGCGTAACAATCATTAATTGTATTTTAGCTTCTCGAATATGAAAATAGTGGGAAGGCTACTTTTTAGACCATAAAAATCAGGGCAAATTCAATTCTGAACGAAGAGTATTTTGTGTTTCAGGTTTCAGATAGGGTAAAATAACTTTATGCAATCATCTCTTGAAAAACTACGAAAATTTTTCCGTCTTGAAGCCGAAAATAAATATGCCAACACTGCTGTGATTGGTGGATTGGCAAAAATATTGGATTTCTGGGAAGCCGAAGCCCGAAACGAAGGTTTGTCCGAAGATCTTATCCAGCTCGTTGCGTCACGTCTGCGTGATTATCAGCGCTTGACCCCCATCTCGCGGGCCGATACGCTCAAAGGGGTTTGGAAACGCATTCAGGGCCAAATTCCTGATGCGGGTTTGCCTATTCCGATATATGCAGAAGACCCGGTAAAACAGCCGCTCGTGAGTGCTTCTGAACCACCTAAAAAAGAGGCTGAAATCCCTATTCACCGGCCTGAACAACAACCGCCGGCGCAGACTCAACCCAAGCCCCAGCCTCGGCCTGAAAGGAAGCCGGTCCCATCGCGAGCATCATCTTATCCGGGTGCGCAAACATCTCAAACCCCGGCGGCGCTAAATGCCAGCCTGACTGTACTACAAGGTGTGGGCCCAAAAAATGCAGCCTCGCTTGAAAAATTGGGTATTTTTAATCTGGGCGACATGCTGTATTACTTCCCACGCCGTTATGATGATTACAGTCAGCTCAAACCGA
Organism: uncultured Anaerolinea sp.; assembly: GCA_964559195.1. Classification (GTDB taxonomy): domain Bacteria; phylum Chloroflexota; class Anaerolineae; order Anaerolineales; family Villigracilaceae; genus UBA5195. The sequence continues at coordinate 3,201 of CAZLJB010000161.1, forward strand.
TTCGCTCGCTTGTGTATGGCGAAGTGGTGACGGTGATTGGTCAGATCCAGAGTGTGGTCAATCGTCCCATTCGTGGTGGCAAGATGCAAATAGTGGAAGCCATTATCAGTGATGGAACAGGCGGTCTGCGGGTTAGCTGGTTTAATCAGCCCTGGTTGCTCAACCGCCTGAGCGAGGGTATGAATATTGCCGTGGCTGGCAAGATCGAACAATATCTTGGCCGCCTGGTTCTGAATAGCCCGGATTGGGAGCCGATTGAAACCGAGCACCTGCATACCAACCGGATTGTGCCGATCTACCCTCTGACCGCCAATGTCACTCAAAAATGGTTGCGGCAGTTGATGGATCAGGTGGTCAAATTTTGGTCGCCACGCGTGGCTGACCCGTTGCCGGAATCACTAAAACAAGCCGCTGATCTACTCAGCCTGGGTGAATCGATTCACCAGGCCCACTTTCCTGATTCACAAGAGCTGCTTAAGGCCTCGCGTGAGCGACTGGCATTTGATGAAATTTTCTACCTCCAAATGGGGGTTTTGCGTCAGAAACGTGACTGGCAAGCTGTTGTCGGGCGGATTTTTGAGGTTCCCGAAGATTGGCTTGGTGAGCGCCTTTCTGCGTTGCCATTCATGCTGACCGGAGCGCAAAAACGCGCTGTGGATGATATTTGTGTGGACGTAGGTTCTGGACGTCCAATGAATCGCCTTATTCAAGGTGATGTAGGTTCAGGGAAAACAGTTGTGGCAGCCATGGCAGCCCTTATGATTGTGCACAGCGGTGCGCAGGTGGCCATCATGGCGCCAACCTCCATCCTGGCAGAACAGCATTACAAGAGTTTTAGCAGGCTGATGACAGGCGCCGGGCTATTGGATGAAAATCAGGTTCGTTTGTTGACCGGCGATTCGAGTACGTCGGAGCGCGCCACCATCCAGGAAGGCTTGGCTTCGGGGGAAGTAAAAGTTTTGATCGGTACCCATGCCCTGATCGAAGACCCTGTCACGTTTAAGGATCTTCAACTTACTGTGATTGACGAACAGCATCGTTTTGGCGTTGATCAACGTGCGGCTCTGCGTGCCAAAGGTGCTAATCCACACCTGCTGGTTATGACTGCCACCCCAATCCCGCGCTCGCTGGCTTTATCATTGTACGGAGATCTGGATATTTCGGTTATGGATGAGATGCCTGCCGGACGTGAGCCTGTTTCGACACACATCCTTAGACCGCAGGAACGTGAGCGTGGTTATTCGTTGATCAGGGGTCAGATTGAAAATGGGCGCCAGGCGTTTATTGTTTATCCATTGATCGAGGAAAGCGAGAAAATGGAAAATCTAAAAGCTGCCGTGGATGATCACGAACGCCTCTCAAAAGAAATCTTTCCAAATCTCAATCTGGGTCTGCTGCATGGAAAAATGAAGCCCGATGAAAAAGATCGGATCATGGCTGATTTCCGCGATCGGAAATACGATATTCTTGTTTCGACAACGGTTATTGAAGTTGGTGTGGATGTACCCAATGCGACTGTTATGCTGATCGAAGGCGCCAACCGTTTTGGCCTGGCACAGCTTCACCAACTGCGAGGCAGGGTTGGCCGTGGGGGTGGCGAATCGTTCTGCCTGCTCATCCCGGATCAGGCAGATGCCGCAGAAAATGAACGTCTGCAGGCCATGACTGAAACCAACGATGGTTTTATGTTGGCCGAGCTGGACTTAAAACAACGTGGTCCTGGGGAGTTCCTGGGTACACGCCAGTCAGGTTACGCGACAACACTGAAAATGGTGTCATTATGCGATGTAACTCTGATCGAAAAAGCTCGTGTGCATGCCAAAAAAATGTTTGAAATCGATGCTGAGTTGAAGGCTCCTGAGCATGCCTTGTTGGACGAGGCGCTGGATCGCTTCTGGGGTCACAAAGGCGATATGAGCTAAGATGCTATTAATCCCGGAAATAAATACTGAGGCAGGAGAATAATCCCCAATGGTTCGAGCTATCTTCCCCGGCACCTTCGATCCGATCCATTATGGTCATATTGACATAGCCGAACGTGCTGCCCGTTTGTTTGATGAAGTCCTGATCGCTGTTTATGACAAGCCGCTAAAATCGCTTTTATTCTCACCGGAAGAGCGGATTGACCTGGTCCGGCAGTCGTTCTTAAACCAACCCAAAATTCGTATTACAGGTTACAGTGGTCTGACGGTTAATATGGCGCATGACAATAGTGCGCAGGTAATTGTGCGTGGGTTGCGTGTATTTTCGGATTTCGAATTTGAATTCCGGATGGCGCTGGCCAATCAGCGCCTGGCCAATGATGTCGAAACCATTGCATTCATTACCAACGAGGAGCACACTTTTATTTCATCGACAACCGTTCGGGAGATTGCCATGTTGGATGGTGATATTTCGAGTATGGTTCCGCCGCACGTGGAAATAGCGCTTAAAAACAAAGTGCTTGGCATGAGCGATAGTCAGCGTCCGGCAAATTCATTGCGCGATTAATTTCCAATAGTTGTTATATAATTGTTATTGTTGAACCTTTATTTTAGATGAAAATATATCGTCTGTTCTTTTGGAACGGAGGAGCCCATGGATATCCTGCATCTTGTAGACCGGATCGAAGAACTCTTCAATGAAAGCCGTGCTGTGCCATTCACACGCAATGTAGTTGTGGATGAGGATAAAATGCTGGATATTATTGACCAGATGCGCGTTACTATTCCTGAAGAAGTCAAGAAAGCCCAACAAATAGTTGCACAGAAAGATCGTATGGTTGCCCAAGCCCAGGAGGAGGCCAGCCGGATTGTGGCGCTTGCCAAGGAAAAGGCCGAACAAATTGTGGAGCGTGAGGCAATTGTAAAAAGTGCCCAGACTCGTGGCGCACAAATCGTAGCCCAGGCACGTGAAGATGCTGCCGTGACCCGTCATGATGCGGATGATTATGTGGTCGATTCCCTGCAAAAACTGGAAGAAGAAGTGACCAAGTTGCTAACCCAAGTTCGGAACGGTATTCGAAAAGTCGAGGAAGATCGTTTGCACGGTACAGCACCCGGCGCTCCGGATAACAAAGCAGAGTTGCTACCCGCAAAGAATAATTAATAAAAAGTCCCCATGTCGGGGACTTTTTATTTCAACCAGTACAGCACGCGCCGCTGGTCAATTTTGGGGAATGTCATCATAATAAAAGGTGGGGTTGCCAGTGAGATTGGTTTGGATCTGGAATAATCCACCTGAAGCCGGATAACTGGTCAAATCACCTGTATCCAGGCCTTTACGCGCAGATGTGATGAATAACTGATCTCGATTCATCCCGCCAAATACGCAAGCTGTCACATTCTTTGCCGGCATGGCAATTTTTTCCAGCAGGCTGCCATTAAGCGGGTTCCAGACGGACAGTGCAGCTCCGCCCCACAAAGCAACCCACAACCTGCCGTTCATGTCAGAAGTCATGCCATCTGGCCAGCCCATTTGGGACGGAATATTAATCGCAACCCGCGGATTGGCGATGATACCGTTATCCAGGTCGTAATCATAGGCCATAACCTGCCGGGTGGGTGTGTCGATATAATACATGGTCTGCTGGTCCGGGCTCCAGGTCAGTCCATTAGAAATGCGAATGCCTTGCAGGAGATTGGTCAGCACGCCATCTGAGCCGAGAGAATAAAGCGTTCCACTGGCTTCCACTTCTGCGTTATCCATCGTACCGGCTACAAAACGGCCATTC
>CAZLJB010000162.1:0-6813 GCA_964559195.1 uncultured Anaerolinea sp.
AAACCTGCGATCTATGTGCTTACTCCGGCAGGCGCCGGACTGCAATCATGGTGATGTCGTCATACTGGTCCGCCGTCGAGATGTGCTCGGTCAGCGAATTTTTAAAACGGGTCAACAACTCCTGGGCCGATTCAGCCGGCTTGCTCTGCAGCAGCTCAAGCATGCGCTTTTCAGTAAACATCTTACCCGCCGGATTTCGCGCATCGGTCACGCCGTCCGAGTAGCCAAACAGGGTGTCACCCGGCTCCAGGTGCGCCTCGCCGATCGTATAGACCGCATCCGGCATCATACCCACCGGCGTGCCAGTGGCCTTGAGGGTGGTTTTGAGCTTGCCATCGCTGCCCACGATGATGGGCGGACAGTGCCCGCCGTTGATATAGGCCAGCGCACCCGTCAACGGATCCACCATTCCGAAAAAGAGCGTCGCAAAATAATTCAAATCCAGGTGGTTGGTGGTGATATACGCATTCGTCAATACCACCGCATTCTGCAAGGCCATGCTGCCGATGGTGGGTAACCTGCGCCGCCGCCCACCTTCCGCGGCTGGCAGGCTGGGGATGTCATCGCCAATCCCATCCATCAGGTTCAAGCTGTAATTTTGCTGGGCAAAGGCGCGCGTCAGACTGCGCGCCAGGGCCATGAAAAGCGCCGCGCCAACCCCTTTATCGCACACATCCGCGATCACAAAACCCACCCGCCGGCCCTGCGCCATGGTGAAGGCATCATAAAAATCACCTGCCACCTCGCGCGCCGGAGCAAAATGGGCGGCCACTTCCCAACCTTCCAGTTGGGGCAGTTCGCGCGGCAGAAAGCTTAGCTGGATATCCCGCGCAATCTCAACATCATGTTCAATCTTATCACGCAGCCTGGCCCGCGCTTCTTCGCGCTCTACCAACCTGCGCCGGCGAATCTCTTGAAACTCGCGCACCTGGGCTTTCAAGAGCGTCGGGGAAAACGGCCGCACCAGGTAGTCATCTGCGCCCAGACCCAGGCATTGGTCGATCAGGGGGTAGTCTTCGCGGGTGGCGAGCAGGATAATGGGAATGATGCGCAGGGTTTCATCGGCGGTGATTTGCTGGACGAGTTCATGGGCAGACAGGCCGGGGGCGTGCAGGTCAAGCAACAGGACTGCGGGCTTGAGGCTGTGCATGAGTTCAAGGCCCTGGGTGGTATCTGTGGCGGCCATGACCAGGTATTCTGCTTCTTCCAGGCTGCGGGTCAAGAAGGTCAGGTCAGCCTGATTTGCGGTAGTGATAAGGAGTTGTTCTTTTTCATTTGCCAATGGAGCACCTATGCAGGACAGGACAGGGCGGGGCGGGGCGGATGACTGGGAAGAGACGGCGGACTATTCCGTCCTCCGTCCCCGATCTTCGGTTTCCCGTCTTCAGCCCTCGGTCTTCGGTCTATTCACCACGAAGATATTGCGGTTTCGGTTGTTGACGTATTCGTAATCAAACCTGTCCACATTTTCATGGGTCAGGAAAATACCCAAGCCGCCAATTGGGCGCTCTTCGACTGGTTTGTCGATGTGTTCAGGGCGGCCCAGCTGGCGTGGATCAAAGGCAGGTGAGCTGTCCTCCAGAATGATGGTCAAGGCCTGCGCATCAATTTCTGAAATCACCAGGATCGGACCGCTGAGCCCGTTTTCGTCATAACCATGCACAACGATATTGGTGGCAATTTCATCCACCGCCAGGCGCAGACGATAAGTGGCTTTTTTATCCAACCCGGCCTGCAAGGCAGCCTGGTTTACACATTTACCAATGGCACTTAATGAATCCAAATTTCCAGGTACTTGTAATGGTTGCATGGAGTTTTGAACTGGTTGGCCTGAAGACTAGACGCCTTCGATCTTGGCGGCATCGTATTCATCCAAAAAGGTGACGCTGTTCTGAAAGCCGGTCATCGTGATGGTTTCCATGACCATGTCTTGCAGTCCGATCATATAGATTTCGACACTCGGGCCCATCTTTTGCTTGGCAAACACCAGGGCACGCAGACCGGCGCTGGCCATATATTCCAGATCCTTCATGACCAACGCCACTGACTTAACCTTGGCGACCGCGGCCTTCTCCACATCAGCCCGGAAGGTGGGCGCGGCGGCAGCGTCCAATTCACCAGACAGGGTGATTTTTGCAGCGCCATTGACCAGTTCGTACACAGATTTGAATGCCATCTTATTTGCTCCTTGAAATTGATTCCACTGAATAAATTTTCGGGGCCGGTTCAGGCCCATCCAATTGGATAAATCGTCCTGCTTGATAAATTAAAGTTTTATACTATTTGGCCAGCAGGATCACGACCGAACGCGGCCCCACAAACAGCTGAGACTGATCACTTAGCAGCGGCTCGCTGCCGGGTTCCCAGGCATCCTGCGGGGTTTCGGCGCCGGTATTGATCGATACATACCAACCGGTGCCGGCGGGTGAGGCGGGCAGCCCCACTTCGTGGCCATCCCAATGCGTGTTGGTGACCACATAAACACTGTTGTCTGGGTGTTCACCGCCGCGCGCATGTTTGCCATCCAGCATAAAGGCCAGCAGCCGGCTATTTTCTGACCAATCCGGCGCCCAGGGCTGGCTGCCATGCCAGGATATATCCGGAAAACCACTGCCCAAGTAATCTATCGATCGCAGATGCCAGCGATTGTGGAAGACCGGGTGATCCTTGCGGAAGGCGATGCAGCTTTTAAAGAAACGCAGCATAGACGGGTTCTTTTGCATCAGATCCCAATTCAGCCAGCTCTGGGCAGAATCATGGCAGTACATGTTGTTATTGCCTTTTTGGGTCTGCCCAATTTCATCGCCCATCAACATCATCGGCACACCCTGGCTGACCATCAACAAGGCAATCGCATTCTTGATCTGCCTGAAGCGCAGGGCATTGATGTGAGGGTTATCGCTCTCGCCTTCCCAACCACAGTTCCAACTATTGTTATCGTTGGCGCCATCGTTGTTGTGTTCGCCATTCGATTCGTTATGCTTTTCGTTGTAAGAAACCATATCCATCATGGTAAAGCCATCATGGCAGGTGATGAAATTGATCGAAGCGGTTGGCCCGCGGCTGGCGTAGAGATCGGGCGAACCCTGCAGGCGCAGGGCCAGCTCTGAAACCAGCCCGCCATCGCCCTTGATCCAGCGCCGCAGCGAGTCACGATATTTCCCATTCCACTCGCCCCAGCGCCCAAAGGCCGGGAAGGAACCCACCTGGTATAGCCCACCCGCATCCCAGGCCTCGGCGATCAGCTTGCATTTCGCCAGCACCGGGTCATTGGCCAGGGCTTCCAGCAGCGGCGGGTTCACCATCGGCGCGCCGGATTGGTCGCGTCCCAGGATGGCCGCCAGGTCAAAGCGGAAGCCATCGATGTGATATTCCGAAGCCCAGTAACGCAGGCAATCCAAGACCATGCCGCGCACCACCGGGTTGTTGCAGTTCAGGGTGTTGCCGGTGCCGCTGAAGTTGAAATAATAGCCTTCGTTGGTCAGCATGTAATACGTGACGTTGTCAATCCCACGGAAGGAGATGGTCGGGCCGAATTCGTTGCCTTCGGCGGTGTGATTGAAGACCACATCCAGCAGCACCTCAATACCATTGCTGTGCAGGTCCTTGATCAGAGTCTTGAATTCATCCACGATCATGGTGCCGTCTTTGGCCTTGCCCGTGGCAGCATAAGCCGCCTTGGGGGCAAAAAACCCGACCGTGCTATAGCCCCAATAATTGACCAGCATCTCGCCGGTCTCGGGGTGGTTGTGCACACCTTCCAGCTCGTCGAACTCATAAACCGGCATCAACTCCAGCGAGTTGATGCCCAGTTGCTTGAGATAGGGGATTTTGTCGCGCAAACCCGCAAAGGTGCCGGCATGCTTGACGCCTGATGAGGCATCCTTCGTAAAGCCGCGCACATGCGCCTCGTAAATCACCAGGTCTTCAGTTGGAATTTCGAGCGGACGATCAGATTCCCAATCGAAATCATCATACACAATCCGGCCGCGATGCGGAAAGACATTCGACCAATCCGGTGTTTTGGCCCAGGTATCCCGCCCGCCAATCGCGCGCGCGTACGGATCCAGCAAAATGTTGTGGGCGTCAAAACGATGAAAACCGGGTTTGCCGCGTTCCACCTTCGGCATGGCAGCTCCCATCCTGAAGCCGTATTCAATCTCTTCATAATTCAGATTGAAAACCACCATTGAAAAGACATTGCCAATTCTGAAATCGCCCCAAAACGGCTCACCATTGCCCGGGCGTGTGAACATGCCACGGAAAGGGATTTCGGCGAAGGGCGCGGGGGCATCCTTTTTGAAAAGCACCAGCACACAGTAATCAGCATGCCGTGAAAAAACCGAAAAATTCACCCCGCCCGGAACAGGCGTGGCGCCGAACGGATAAGGCCGTCCCGGGCGCAGCCCAAACTCTTTGAAATTATGCGTGGGGTAGGTATCGATTCTATCCATCAAATCCATTTGCTTTTCCTCTATGATCCAAAAGCCTGAAATCCAGACTCGACTGAATCCTGCACTTTAAAATATCCGAGGAAACCCGTCATGGACATGGTGTCCTTTAACTCATCTGAAAGCCCGACCAGCACAATCTCACCCTGCCGGGCCGAAGTCTGCCGGTAAAGCGAGAGCAGCATGCGCAGACCGGCACTGGACATATAGCCGACTTCTGAAAGCACCAGCAAGAGCCGGCAGCCAGGCAGCGACAGCGGCAGCACCTTTTGCTGCACAATCGCCGCGTTGGTGGCGTCAATTTCGCCAACCACCCTGATCACGCTGACTTCAGCCGCGCTGCCCGCCGGGGATTTGAGCGTTTCAATATTTACATCTATCATAGGTTTTTCCTCGCCAACCAGGTTCAGGTTGCAAATTGAATCAGTCCACTGCAACCAGGCGCACCTTGACGCGCACCTGTTCTTTGGTCTCTGGCAGCTTGACGGTCAGGCGCTCAGCATCGAAGTTTTCGTAAGGCTGGTCATTGATCCAGACATTGCTGATGGCGACCTTGCCGCTGGGCAGGATATCCGGCGAAACCCGCAGGATATTGCGCGCAAAGGCGCCCGGCTGTGGCTTGAAGTACAGATCCATCGGCTGCTTGTGAATCAACAGGTTGTTGTAGACGGCCGAGAGGTAGCACAGTTCGGATGAGTGATAAAAGCTCATCGAGTGGCTGCCCTTGAAGCGCTCGGTGCCCAGCAGGTAAGGCAAGCCATTGGCCAGCACGTTGAAGTACACGCCGCCATCATCGTGATCCAGGTGATAGGCATTGTAGAAGGCCTCGGATTCGCGCGCGATCTTGAGATACTCTGCGTCACCCAGGGTGCCGTTCAGAATCAGGTAAGCCAGAATGCCCTGTTCCTGCTGCCACCAGGCCTTGCGATCGTGGAAGGCGAAACGGTTCCATTCTTCTGTACCGTGCTTGACGCGCTCCATGACATCATACCAACCCGCGCGCTGGGTATCCATGCCGACCTTGGGCATTTCTTCGGCGATCTTGCGCGCCAGGGTCACATACTTTTCCTTGCTCTTCAGGCTGTTCATGCGCATCAGGTTCCAGGCGATCTTGAGGTTGTGCCCCACCACGCCGCGGTTTTGCTGCCACATGTGTTTTTGATCGAAGGACCAGTCTTCAAAGAACTTTTCCTGTACAAACAGGCTGTGCTTGTAATCCGGGAAGTGAGCTTCGATCGTATCGAAGGTATATTCCAGGAAATCAGAGTAACGCTTGTCACCGGTCGCCAGGAACAGGTTGATCAGGTAAGCCGGGGCATGATCGCCAACTGAATTCCAGTTCTTCTTGCCCTTGTTGGGGCCCAGCTCATCGCTGCGCGGATCCAGGCTGATAGGATCCAGATGCGAGAAGTAGCCGCCATTCGACTTATCCAGGTAGAAACGCTCAAATAAGTCGACGGTCATTTCGGCATCCTTCAAAATGCGCGGATCGCCGGTGATGCGGTAGGTCTGGATCGGGCCGGCCAGCGCATAGATCTGCTCATAAGCCGGGATGGCATCCATGTCATCGCCAAATTCAGACGCAAAAATCTTGTCCTCGCGATTGCCATGAATATCGATGCCGTGGTACCAGTAGACCACTTTCTCATCGGGGTCATAGAAACGCATGTGATCGCGCAGATACTGGGTGCCCTTTTCGGCCACTTCCAGGAAGCGATCCTGACCGGTCATCATATAAGCCGAAGCCATGCCATACACCAGGCGTGAGATGGTATCGGTTTCCTGGCGGAAATTATCAACTTCCTTTTTACCCGCCAGGTTGATGATGGTGCGGTAATCCTTAAAATCAACCGTTTCGCCGCCAAACTGGGCACGAATGTAAAAATCACCCAGTGAGATGATCTGCTTGACCCACCAATCAGGCTTTTCAAAACCAAAGCTGGTTTCTTTTTCACCCATGTAAATCACATATTGGACTTCACAGGCCACATCCCCGCCTTCAGGGTAGAAAATTCCATACAGAAACAGGTAGCGCCCCGGTACCAGCATGTTGCGGATCATATCCGGGTCACACCAGGTACGGTTTTCTTCCAGGTTATTGGCAATCCAACCGTAGGTATTGGATTTGAGTTTGACAGTGAAATCGCGTCCATCGGATGTCTTCAACAAGAAGGTATCCGCCTTCCGGTCAAAACTCTGTACATACCCGGCCAGTGTATCTGAAAAAGTAAAGTTCATTTTATTCATCGTTTTTTCTCCTGACTGAATCTATTGAGAAGACAAACCAAGCCCCGTTACCGATTTGGGTTGAGTTGTAGATCGGAAGAGCACACGTCTGAACTCCAGTCACCTGAAGCTATCT
>CAZLJB010000163.1:0-6791 GCA_964559195.1 uncultured Anaerolinea sp.
ACCAAAGCGTAAGCACTCGAAGGGTCGCCGTGATCGTCGCCGGGCGCATGATGCACTTCAAGCCATAAATTTGACGACCTGTCCTAATTGTGGACAGATGCGCTTGTCTCATGTAGTATGCCCAAAATGCGGGCACTACAAGGGTCGCGAAGTAATTGTTGTCGAAAAAGATAAAAAGTCCTGACAAAACACAAACGCGCCGTGACCAACACGGCGCGTTTGTGTTTAAGTATTTAGTCTTGGTATGTTCATAAATTATTATGGAAAATTAGCCAATAGTAAATATTAAGGAGCGTGGAATGATTTTCGATCCGAGTAGTGCAGTATTTTTATTTCCTGGGCAAGGTTCGCAAGTCGTTGGTATGGGAAAGGGCCTTCAATCTACCTTTTCGATTGCAAGAGATTTATTTCAAGAGGCTGATGAAATATTGGGAAACCATTTTTCCAACATCATGTTCAATGGTCCGGAAACTGAATTGAACGAGACTGTGAATACACAGCCTGCCCTTTATATTCACTCATTGGTGTCCTATCGGGTATTTCAGTCCATTTTTCCCGATAAATTATCATCATTAATGGCTGGTCATTCTTTGGGACAGTTATCTGCAATTTCGGCTGCTGGAGGGATATCTTTTGCAGATGGTTTACGACTTGTTAGGAAACGTGGCCAGTTAATGAAGCGAGCTGGAGAAATTAACCCTGGGGGGATGGCAGCGATTTTGGGTCTGGATATTCCAACTTTAGATAGAGTATGTGTTGAAGCGAGTACAACTGGTGAAATAGTCCAGGTGGCCAACGATAATTGCCCGGGGCAGGTCGTTATTTCAGGTCACAAGGTTGCGCTTGATAGAGCTATAGCAGGTGCCAAAGCGGCGGGAGCAAAACGTGCTTTGCCTTTGGCTGTAAGCATTGCAGCTCATTCACCATTGATGGTATCCATTCAGGATGAATGGAATGAAGCCGTAGTTTCCGCATCATTTTTTGATGTGACAATTCCTGTTATTGGTAATGTTTCTGCCAGATTGCTAACGAGTGCAGACGATTTACGTGCAGATGTAATGGCTCAAATGCAATCTCGCGTCCGATGGACGGAATCCGTCAGATTAATGTCTTCGTATGGTATAAAAACTTATTTCGAATTTGGTTCCGGTTCGGTTCTGAGTGGATTGACAAAGCGGATAGTTGATGGTGCGGTATCTTTCCAAATAGGAAACCCAGCAGACTTTGAAGCCATTCGATAAAAATATTCATGCGCAAAAAAAAATTTTCAAAAAATATTATTTTATATGCCTTGTTACGTGATAATCTTATGACATTCGTAAGGTAAACCCCATTTAGCAAAATAGTATAATTTTAATATGACAGTCAACCCTGACAACTCGTTTGTCAGCGCCCTTTGGCGGTTGTCGTACTATATCTGGTCGGCAGAATTCTGCTGACCTTTTAGTTTAATTTTTTAATGCTTCTGGTTCTGTTTGTAATTACACAAGGCTGAATTACCATTCATATCATTTTCGAGTATTGACTTACTTCTATTTGGTAAAAGGAGAATAAATGAAACTGAGTAAGCTTGCGGTAGAAATATTAGAATCTCCAACTCTGGCTTTGAATGAGGAAGCTCGTTTGTTGCGAGAACGGGGTGAATCAATTATTCATCTGGGGATAGGGGAGCCCAAAAATAAAACACCGCTCGCTGCTATATTGGCCTCGGCGGCAAAGTTAACCAGCGGTGAAGTGAAGTACACTCCTGCCGATGGGGTGCCATCACTAAAAAAAGCCGTTATTCGGTATACGGAAGAAAACTACAATCGATTAGTAACCCCTGAGAATGTTCTCATCACAAACGGTGCCAAGCAATCCATCTTTAATATATTTTATTCGATTTTGAATCCAACGGACGAAGTCATTGTACTTGCCCCCTATTGGGTTTCTTATCCCGAAATTATTAAGATGTGTTACGGGAAACCAATTATTGTGACGCCTGGAGATGGGAAGTTTATACCGACATTTTCCGAAATTGAAAAAGCGGTTACGAGCTTTACAAGAGCGATCATAGTAAATAGCCCCAACAATCCATCTGGAGCAATTTACCCACCAGAATTAATAGAGCAAATAGTTTTGTTTTGCGAGAAGAAAGGTATTTACTTATTGTGTGATGATATCTATCACAAACTTGTTTTTGACCGAAGAGTTGTATCCCCTGCCTATCATTTTACAAAAAATGATGTTGAAGGGTCACATATTATCGTTGTCAATGGGGTGGCGAAAGTGTATGGGATGACTGGATTTCGGGTTGGTTGGGTTATTGGACCCAGAGAACTGGTCAGGGTTATGACAAACGTTACTGCGCAAATCACATCTGGGGTTTCGGCAATCAGCCAGGCCGCTGCTGAAGGGGCCTTGAATGGATTGCAAACGGTTGTTGAAGCTATTCGACTCCATGTTGAGAACAATCGAGCAGTTTTACTGGATGAGATAAAAACGTTTAAAGGGGTTCGGTTGATAAAACCTGAAGGAACTTTTTATGCGCTGCCGGACATGCGAGCCTATAATGGAAATTCGGTTGAGTTAGCACGATTTTTATTGGAAAAAGCCAGGGTTGTTACTGTCCCTGGAAAAGAATTCGGAATGGAGGGACATATTAGGTTGTCAATTTCCGGATCAGTAAAAGACGTGACTGAGGGTATTGCGCGAATAAAATGGGCGCTTGATCCAAGCTCTCCGAACGAAATATTTATAGGTGATAAAAAAATGATTCGAGATTGGTTATAGGAGGTTCGTGATGAATAATTTATTAAATATCAAAACTCCAGGCGAAAGTGTTGCCCAATCACGCAAGCCAGATTATAACTTGAGCAATCACGGGATTGGAAATTTACGACTTGCCTATTGGAATTTACCAGTAGAAGTATTATACGAGGAAGCAATTTTTAGAGGGGAAGGCTTTGTGGCAGCCGGTGGACCTTTCGTTACTAACACCGGAAAACATACAGCCAGGTCGGCCAATGATAAATTCATAGTTCGAGAGGCTGACTCGGAAGGGGATATCTGGTGGGGAATTTATAATCGTCCTTTTGAAGCGGGTAAGTTTAATGTTTTGTACGAAAGAATGCTAGGTTTTTTACAGGGACGTGATGTCTTTATCCAGGATGTTTATGGGGGCGCAGATCTCAACTTCCAACTTCCGGTAAGAATTGTTACTGAATATGCCTGGCATAGTTTGTTTGCCCGAAATATGTTTATCCTGCCGGAAACCCTGGATGAATATAAAAGGTTTGTCCCGGAATTTACAATTATGGCCTTACCATCTTTTAAAGCATCGCCATCACTTGATAACACTTCGAGCGAGACTTTTATCGGAATTTCATTTTCAAAAAAATTAGCAATTATTGGAAATACAGCCTATGCTGGAGAAATTAAGAAGTCAGTTTTTACAATATTAAATTACCTTCTACCATTGGATGGTGTTCTTTCGATGCATTGTTCTGCCAATGTCGATTGCGTTAATCCCAATGATGTGGCCGTATTTTTCGGTTTGTCGGGGACAGGGAAAACCACCTTATCGGCTGATCCGACCCGGCGACTGATTGGTGATGATGAGCATGGATGGAGTGATGAAGGGGTCTTCAATTTTGAAGGTGGTTGTTATGCAAAAGTGATCGGGCTTTCAGAAGAAGCAGAGCCTGAAATATATGCTACCACTCAACGATTTGGTACGATACTAGAAAATGTTCCATTTGACCCAGTGAGTCGTCTGATTGATCTGGATGATGATTCGCTCACCGAGAATACACGCGCTTCCTACCCATTGGAATTTATTAAAAATTCGGTACCGGAGAAAAAATCCGGGCATCCCAAGAATATAATCCTGCTTACCTGTGATGCCAGTGGTGTTTTACCTCCAATTGCAAAATTAACACCCAACCAGGCCATTTACCAGTTTATATCTGGTTATACATCGAAAATTGCTGGAACTGAAGTTGGACTGAGTAAAGAACCCGAAATAACTTTTTCTGCTTGTTTTGGTGGCCCATTTATGGTTCACCATCCTTTCAAGTATGCCGAACTTTTAAAAAATAAAATTGAGCGTTATGATGTTAAATGTTGGTTGGTTAACACAGGTTGGGTGGGTGGTCCGTACGGAATCGGAAAAAGAATAAGTATTCACTATACCCGCAGCCTGCTAAATGCGGCGATTGGAGGAAAGTTAAACGAATCAGATTGGTATACCGATCCAATTTTTGGTTTCGAAGTGCCAAGGCATTGTCCAGGTGTGCCTGATCATGTACTTGAACCATGGACTTCCTGGCCAAGTCGGGCTGAATATGATCAGCGCTATCGGAATTTAGCGATGCGTTTTATCCAGAACTTTGAAAAATTCTCCGGTGATATTCCATCTGATTTGCTTCAGGCTGGACCAAAAATAAATATTTGATAGATCTCCATGACTTCCATCAGATCGGAAGCGGCTCTTCATCATTTATTCATCTATATGATGTATATTTGTTTTACAAAAAATTAAGGAGATTTTGAAATTACCATGAAAGTATCTAAATTCAATTCCGGTCATTTGTTATTCGGCCTGGTTGTGATCAATGCCTTTTTTAATATTTCGGCTTGTGCCAGCCATCCTGCCGCGCAATTAAACGGAAGCAATTCTGGAAATAATTCTTCTAATGCGGCTCCTGCAGCTGGTTCAGTTTCTTCTGGTTCTGTAAGTTTTTCCAAGAACATAATGCCTATCCTGCAAGCCTCCTGCATATCCTGTCATGGGGGTGAAAGAACATCAAGAGGTTTGGATATGAAAACTTATGCAAGTTTGATGCAGGGTTCACAAAATGGAGCGATGGTGGTTCCTGGAAATTCAGGAAATAGCATGCTCATACAATCAGTTCAATCCGGAAAGATGCCCAAGCGAGGAGCCATGTTACCGCCTGCCCAAATTCAATTATTAATTGACTGGGTCAATTCAGGCGCAAAAAATAACTAATAAAATACCCCCGCTCATTTAGCAGCGAGCGGTATTTTGTTAGTGGCTTTACGTAAAATTGTGACGTTGGTTGTATAAGCCTTAGCTGGTTGTCTGAATAGGGGGCAATTCTAATATTTTTGTTGGTAAAAAGCCGGATATTTACGGGTTGTCGAACTTACAATAACAAATACTGGTCAATTTTGGAAGTAATGATTTTGAGGCTATCCTCCCAAAATCTTTTCTCGCGAATGTTAATCTCAAATCTGGCAGCCAGGTCAGCTGCTGAAGCTTCTCCGGTGCTGGAAAGTAAACTTATGTAGTCTGGAATAAAATCGGAGCCTCTTTGCTGGTAAATAGCATAAAGCCCTGTTGAAAAAAGCAAGCCAAAGGCATACGGGAAATTGTAGAACGATAAGCCGGTGTAATAATAATGCGGTTTCCAAGTCCACATGTATTTCATTAAGTAGCGCTCATCAAGACCATTTCCGTAGGCGGCTTTTTGAGATTGTTCCATAATTTCGCATAAATCGTCCGGGCTTAATTCCGAACCTGCTCGCAGTTCAAACACCTTTTTTTCAAAGAGGTATCGAGAAAAAATATCGACTATTACTTGGGCATCCCCAATCAAACGTGTTTCAAGTATCGCTAACTGTTCTTTTGGATCAGAAGTTTGATTTAGTGCAGCATCCATTATTATGGTTTCGCACATAATCGACGCGGTTTCGGCCAGGGTCATTGGGGTATCTTTTTGAAATTCAGTTTTGCCGGCTTTATATGCACAGTCATTGTGAAAAGCATGGCCGAGTTCATGTGCTATAGTACTAATTTGGTCCAAAGTCCCATCAAAGTTGCATAAAATTCGACTCTCTTTTACACCCGGTAAGGACATGCAAAAAGCTCCGCCACGTTTTCCATCTCTTTGCTCGGCATCGATCCAGTTATTTTCAAAGGCTGTTTTTGCAAAAGATGCCAATTCAGGTGAGAAAATGGCGAAGTTTTTTAGAATTAGATGCGAAGCTTCGTCCCAGTTGTATAATTTTTTGGTTTCTTCGATTGGGGCAAATAAATCCCACCAGGCCAATTTTGATTTTCCCAGCCGTTTCGCCTTGAAACTAAAGTATTTTTGAAAAGCTGGAAACGAATCCTGCATTGCAGAAAGCATTGTTTCCAGGGTTGGCCGATCAATTCGGGCCATGTCTATAGCGGAATGAAGAGCGTCGATTCGTCCTCGACGTTTATTCAGGGTGTTAGCTGCTCCTTTGACACCATTTAGAGCTGCGGCAAGAGGTTCCTCGATCGTTTTCCATGCGGCCATTTCTGTTTCATATGCCCGGCGCCGAACTGTTTCATCTGGATGAGCGTGTAAATTTATGAGAGCAGGCATCGATAATTTTTGTATTTGCCCTTCCAACTCAAATTCTACTGAAAGCTGCGAAGTGAGCGTACCCTGAAGCTTGGCCCAGGCATTTGCACCACTTAAGCTTAGTTCGTTTGCGAGTGATTCCTCGGATTCACTCATCAGGAATTTCGATTGTTCGGCAGCTTCCTTAAGCGCGAACGCATGGGCTTTCGTGGTAGGCTGGGTGGCAATAATTTCATCCAATTGTGGAGTAAGCTGTCCAATCCAAGACTGGAATTGAGAACTTAAATTCTGAATTCGTACTCCAAGTTGATCGAATTCCGACATTATTTTCGCGGCCACTTTGTCGCGAGAATTAGTGGTTACAAAAGATTGAATATAAGCATGAACGGTTCCGGATTGACGATATAAAATATTAAATTGATCCAAAGCCGTGGAAACCATTTCCGCTATTTTATC
>CAZLJB010000164.1:0-6769 GCA_964559195.1 uncultured Anaerolinea sp.
CCAGACGGCTAAAATACTGATCCCCAAAGCAGGTGAAAAAGCAAAAATGAAAATTGCGCCTGCCAGCAGGGCGGTTACCACCAGCATGGCGCGCGCAACCGCTGGTGCATGGTTTGCATCCAGGCGTTTTTCAATCTGCCGGGTGACCAGGATCGAACATATCAGGCCTCCCGCACGCAGTAGGCCAAAAAATGCCACTTCGTTCAAGCCAAAGATGGAAGGCAGCCTGAAGTGATCCACCAGGTATTTTACCCACAGCCGGTCCCAACCTTCCGAGTACAACCCGTAGATCAATCCAACGCCCAGAATTGCCATCAGGGTTGGCCGGGCGCGTACTGCCGAAAGGCTTTTCTTTAGGATATCCCCCATGTGCTGCCAGGTATTCCGATCCTCCCGCCGAATGGGATGGAACCCATTCTCGGGCATGCTCAACGTCAGGACAAAGGCGATTGCGGCGACCAAGGCACCCCCTGCCACGATTGGCAGGTTAATCGCAAGGTTGCCCAATGGAATCGCAATCAACATTCCCAGCAGCGCTCCGGCCAGATCAAATCGGTTACCGTGTAAAAAGGCCCGGTTGGCAGGCGCCTCGCCAATTTCATCCGAGAGCCAGGCCTGGGTAGAGCCGCTGGTGAAGGTGTAACCCACTCCCCACAAAACCTGCGCCAGGATGATTGGCAGGAAAGCCGGGAACAAGCCTTCCATGATGAAGGCGCAGCCCATGATGAAATAACCGATGATGATCGAAAGCCGCCGTGAATAAGCGTCTGCCACCACCCCGGTTGGAATTTCAAAGATCAGGATTGTGATTTCCACCGTGGTACCCACCAGGACAAGTTGCAGGCCGGTCAAATGGGCAATCGTGGCTTCGTATAACGATGTCACTACAAAGATCATGCTGAAAAATAACGAATTGAAAAAAATCAGCCAGAGATAAAGTTTGTACGGGTCGAATTTTCTCATCATTAATAATTTAGGGCCATACCCTGTTTTACACAATCCCCAAAAACTGGGAAGCTTTGCGTGGAAACAGACTGTTGATCAGAAGTGTGGTTTCGTCCCGACTCGACCAACAATCAGCGTATGAATATATTAATTCATCCAGGTTTCGGTACCCGAAAATCAGCTGTAAAAAGGTCTGGTTTGGAAAAGCGATATCGCCTTCGTTTTTGCTATCCGGTTGCCAGCTTTCGAGCTTGGTGATCCTGCCATTTGTGAAACCCAGATGCAACCCACTGGTATAGAAATTTATCTTAATTTCATTGTTATAGCCAGGAATAAGCGATCCGGCCAGCCGTTCTTCCAGGACGGGTGCGATGCGCGCTATCAAGGCGGGTAAATCTGGGACGCGCAAATACCATGCATAGGGTCGGCGGATATGGGGCAGGCTGCTGTTCATAACCTGGTAAATCGGGTGGCTGCCTGAAAGCGAAAAGGTAAATTCTGTACACAGCTTGCCTTCCAGTTGACAGGCTATTTTGCCAAGTTCCCACATTTTGCGCGCCAGGGATGGACTAACATCCAGCCAGGATATCCCGGCTTTCAATTCAATCAGGATTGCGGGCAGAGAATGGTCTCCTGAAAACCATGGATGCGCCAGGAAGCCCACCGCATCACCGTCCGAGACGCGTTCGATGATATGCCAGACCAGGCGCGTGATGTTCGTCTGGCTGCGGCCTGACAATTCCAGACGCCAGAATGCTTCATCGCGGACGGCGTAAAGCAGACTGCGTTTGGCGGCGTGGGTATAGATTGTGCTCAAGAAGGGGATATCGGTTTCAGATGCCAGCCTCAAGCGGTAAGGCTCAGGGGTTCCATCCGCTAGTTTGGGTAGGTTGGGCTCATAACCGGAGCGGCTGCCTTCCAGATCGACACACATTTCGTAACCAAATTGGCGGTAATAATTCGGAATGCCTGTGATGGCCTGGACCAGTTCCGCCCGTTTCGCACTCCAGCGATGGATTTCCTCGAATTGAATCCGTACCAGACCGCGTTTTCGAAACTCCGGCAGGGTGCCAACCAGTTCAGGACGCCCAACCCCAAAAGGGATGCCTTCGTAAAGCCAGGTTTGCGAGATCAGGTTTAAGGATGAAACGATCCGTCCCGTGGACAATTGCTCAACTATGGTGAAATCATTGACCCCAAAGGTCGGATGGGGCTTTTCCAGCAAATCTCGTGCCCATTGACCAATTCGTTCATCCGGGGCAAACTCCCCGTGGATCAAGGCGTTGAAGTGAAAAAGTTTTTCTGCATCAGCCGGGCTGGAACGGCGCAAGATTAAACCATCGCCCAGGCTGCGGATAAATAATGGATCGCTCAGGTCTGGCATTTTATTCTCTCCAAGCGCTGGCTGGACCTTTTATGAAGGCCAGTCAGCCTGGCAAGTCTCATTAAATGCTTCTTGCCGGTTTGAACCCCAGTAGTTGTTGTATTTCTGTCTGGGTCTGCTGGGAATTTTGAAACAAGATCCCATGCATGCCAAGTGCTGTGCAGGCTTTGATGTTTTTCTCGACATCGTCCACAAAAATGGATTGCCCGGCTTCCACGCCCAGTTGTTCCAGCGCGAATTGGTAGATGCGCGCATCCGGTTTGGCGATGCCCAGTTCGGCCGAGATGATCAAAGTGTCAAATGCATCGGTCAGTTGCTGATCAGACATCCATTGGCGCATGCCGTCCCAGGCATTGCTGATCAGGCCGGTTTTGTGAGTAGATCGCAATCTGCGCAGCAGGTCGATAATGTCATGATCGATTTGATCCCCGCCAAAAAACGAGTCGCGGATGTGTGGCATGTCTGTGGTTGGGCGATTCAAGCGCTGGGTGACATCCAACCAGTGCTCGGCTTCTGTTATTTTTCCAAGCGAGGCCAGGGCTGCACTTTTACTCTCAAAAACAAACCTGTCCATTTCATCGTAACTCAGGCCAAATTCAGCGGCCAGGCTGGTGCGGGCGGATTTATTCTCGGTGCGCAGGATGACACCACCCAGGTCGAAAAAAATGGCTTTAATAGGCATAGCCTTACCGCTCAGGCTTCAAGTAACTTTTTGTAGACCGGGTTGAGTTCAAAGACCTTTTTTGCCAATTTGGTTGAGCGGCGGCATTTTGGGCATTGCGCGTCATAATGAGCGTGGCTGTCCTTTTTGAACATTTCGATGGCCTGAGTGACTTGTTCATGGCTCAGTGCAAAGGGCATGGCACAAAACGAGCATTTTAGTTGCATGGTTATCTCCTTGTATTTTCCATCGCTAATCGGGCGATGTGGGCGTGTAGACCGGGGTTTGAAGATTTCAAACCGCCTGTTGGCCAGGTTTCAGGCCGGATCTGCGCAGGTTTGACTGCATCGCGGATGAATAAGTGTATCTCAGAAATCAGCCAGATCAAAGCGTTGGTTTCAGCAATTCTCAGTATGGCTCATTCTCTGGGAGAGCGTTTTGATTTTACTCTTCTGGGTCACGGCCCGGGCGATATTCTTTTTCAACTACGACTGGCTCCAGATCACTCCATTGAGCCGGTCGTAGTTGAAAACCTTTTGTCAAGTCTATGTTCATAGCAACTCCTGGGTGCTGATTTCAATACCAGCCCGGAGTTCCTTTTCGAAATGATCAAATTGGCGCACAACTTGCATGCCAGCCCGTTCGTACAAGCGCAGGGCGCCTGTCAGGCTGCTGGCGTCCACACCCAGACCGGCGCGTTTGCGACCGATAGTATGAAAGGCAGAGAAAGCCTGTTTCAGCAAAAGGAAGCCCAGGCCTCGTTTGCGCCAGGCTCTCCTGACGCCCAATTCGCAGACCCAGCCGCATTCAGGATCTTCCGGACTGCTGGGACGGCTGATGCAAATTCCGGCGATTTCATTTCCATCCACTGCGACAACCCAGAAGTTTGGATCATAACCGGGAGAATCGATCAGGTCATGTTTGAAATCGGAAAACCCATGCTCAAAGGGTTGTTCTACATATCCGAAATGATCCTTGAAAGAATCGACGAAAGCTCGATAAACGGCCTCTCTTTCAGTGAGTGGATTGTAGCGGCGGATGATGATGCCTGGCGGGACGGCCGGTACTACTGGCGTGCTAACCAGGTCAATCCCCATGTGGTAAAACGAGCGGATTGGTTTCCAGCCCTGATTTCGAATTGCCTGGATACCTGCCTGGTTATGATGTTCCGTACCTGTGATTGGGGCAACCCGTATATGTGAGGAGACGAGCTCGAGGGCTGCAATGGAGCGGTTTTCGCCCCATTGCAGTAAGTATTCCCAGAGTCCGCTATTCGCATAGTCGGGATGTACGCAGACCCAATTCCAGGGGTGGACGGGTGGCTGGCTTGTCGTCCAGGTTTCAATTAACCCAACCAGCCTGTCATACGGGTCAAAGATAGTATGGACGTCAGTTTCAGGGTTGAAATTCTTGCTCTCCCAATTGCTACGAATAAGCTCAGGGTCATCCAGGTCGATGCGGCCGTTCACATACAGGGAGTAAGTGTTGACCAGATCGAATAAGTGCAGGTAATCTGAAAACCTGCCAGCTCGCTCGCTACAAGTGTCGGGCAAGTGGACGGATTGTTGGTTGGTGGTAGTGATCATAATATTTTCCTGTTTGAAATTGCATTAATCTACCTGTTGGATTAACTCATCTGCCGAGCGAATTACTTTCTCATAGATGTCGTAAGCGCTGTTGACAGGCAGGCTGGTTTTTTGAATCAGGCCCGGCATAGCGCCTGGTTTATTTGTTTGAGGCTGGCATAATAATTGCCATCCCAGTCCCTGGCATAGAGACGGAGCTTTGTCGAGGGTGCTCAGTATGCCGAAACGAGCTGCCACACGCAGGTTTTTTGGCAGTATTTCCAAGGCCAGGCGCACTCGCGCCTCCGCCCAGCGCAGCAAGGTTGTTCCGATCCCGCGGCCTTCATACGCTGGATGCACACAGCCCCACAACCAGGGTTGGGATGCCAGCTCATTGTTGGTCCAGACTTCGATGTAACCGGTTAGTTGTTCACGCCGGTCAAACACCAGGCGTACATCCAGGGCCGGGTTAATTTGTGATGTTTGCCAGATTTTCCGCATTTCATCAAAATTCAAATTTCCAGCATTCGGATTGCTCATTTGTCTCTGGTTGAGCAGGTAAATGATCACAGGTATGTCTTTCAGTGTTGCACCGCAGAATGTATATCCATCTGGCAAGTTGCGGGTTGGTGATTGATAGAAGAGAGCCATATTGGCCTCCGAATTGAACAGGTGCTTGGGGTGTACCCAGAGCCCTCAACCTCCATTAGGAGTCGGGTGGGCTCGGATTGTTTATTATTTTGCATCCCGACCAGGTTGGGATGCATGCACGAATTGGTTGAGACAGCCATTTAATCCGTGACTGGCGCAGGCGATTTTCTTTAAAGGTCATTGTTGTTTTCATACTTGATTCTCCTAGTGAACGGTTAAACGTTTTGTGCATATTTGCAGGGTCTACAGTCCAGGTAGATTCGATTTCGGGGTCTTTCTCATGATCCAGGGTTGCCATCCGGACCAGTTTTCCTTCAAATAATGGGGTGGCGATATCCATGGGAAATCCTTTTTGTTCAATGAAATAAAAAACGGCCACGAGTTTCGCCGGTGGCCGTCAGGGATGCTGCAATTCTGACAAATAAAAAGGCCACGGGCGGTTGCGCCGTGGCCAGGGGTTTACGTTAATTCGCGTAACTTAGCTGGAAACAGGCGCAATCCAATTATCAACAGTCACAGCACTACCAAAACTGGCAGGGCGGGTGAACAATGGCTTATAGCAAAGATCATGAATCATGAAAAGCGCCTCCTTTTTGTGAGATGTATTTCTAAATAATAGTTTATCACGCCCTGAATTTGAAGTCAAGCGGGTTTTTCAGCAATTCTCAGTATGCAATTTAGGCCTCATGAAAAGCTAAAAACAGGTTTTTGAACTCACTTTTGACAGAGTTGCTGCCTTTTTGCCTGTGTTTTGGCCCCCTCCCAACCTCCCCGGAAAAGCGCCGGGGCGAAACAGCCCCAAATACCCCGGTTTTGGGTATTTGGGGGAGGAGTCGACCAGATGGGTCGAAAATAGCGAGATTTGTAGATTATAGCAAGCCCCTTCCCCGGTGCTTTCCCGGGGAAGGGGGCCGCTTTTGCGTTTTGTAAAAACAATAATCAGAATAACTGGTACTGGCAAACATGGGTGGAATGAAGATACAATTGGTGATATTCTGGGTGAGTTATTCAAAATGTGTTATACACCTGGGCGAAATTCGCCGGGCATTATGGTTCTATTGACTCATATCGAGGATTAAAACATGCGTTTGATCAGTGTTAATATTGGGCAGAAGGCAGATTTGCAGGTCGGAACCAGGTTGGATAAAACTGGTATATATAAAACCCCAACAGATTTACCAGCCAGAGTGACGGTTTCTGGTCTGGAAGGCGATTATATCTTTTCAACCAGGCATCATGGTGGGCCGGACCAGGCAGTCTATATTTATGGCATCCTTGATTATGAGTGGTGGTCCAATAAATTGGGAATGGTGCTGGCCCCAGGTACCTTTGGAGAGAATCTGACCATCAGCGACCTGGAAAGCGCAGCGTTTTTGGTGGGTGACCGGCAGGCAATAGGAGAGGTGGTGCTGGAAGTGTGCGCCCCACGAATTCCATGCGCCACGTTGGCCGCCCGCATGGGTGATCCAAAATTTGATAAACTATTTCGCCAGGCTCGCCGACCTGGCTTATATTGTCGAGTTATCCAGCCGGGCATGCTCAGCGCCGGAGAAGATGTTAGAA
>CAZLJB010000165.1:0-6762 GCA_964559195.1 uncultured Anaerolinea sp.
TGTCTGGCTGGCATTGCCATTTTTTACAGGGATGATCATTCTTCCGGCCCTGTTCATTACCCCCGGGCCAGTCCTGCTGCAGTTCCCGCTTGGAATTGCCATCACGCGCACCGGCGCCACCAGCGGTCTTTTTCTACTGCTGCGAGTCAGCACCTCGGTTTCATTGGCGCTGCTTCTAATCCTGACCACACCCTGGAATACCGTATTAAGTGCCCTGACGATTTTGCGTATTCCGGATGTCTTTATCCTGATACTGGGGATGACCTACCGCTACATTTACCTGCTTCTGCACACTGCCAATGACATGTTTCTCTCCCGCAAGAGTCGCGTGGTTGGGAAGGTGGATGGGGCTGAAAACCGCCGAATGCTGGCTGCAATTACCGGAACTTTGCTTAACAAATCGCTCGGCATGAGCAGCGAAGTTTATCTGGCCATGCAATCGCGCGGCTTCCGGGGCTCCATCGTCACGCTGAAGCCCTTCAAGATGCATTTGCGTGACTGGTTCTGGTTGGCAGGCTTGCTTGCGCTGGCCATCACCGCCATTATTTTGGGACGATAACGAAAATGCCAAACACAGAAAATGCACCATTAAACACCAGCCCTATTTTTGAAATTAAACAGGCCTCATTTGCTTATGACAACAAGCACATGGCCCTGGAAAACATCAATCTATCCATCCAACCCGGCGAATGCCTGGTAATTCTGGGGGCAAATGGTTGCGGAAAAAGCACGCTGCTCAAGCTTCTGGATGGGTTATATTTTCCAACCCAGGGTTCCATCAGCGCCTTTGGGCAGCCCCTCACTGAAGATGCACTGCGGGATGACGAATATAATTTTGCATTTCGACGGCGGGTAGGGCTGGTTTTCCAGGATACCGATGTCCAGCTCTTTTCGCCTTCGGTTCTGGATGAAGTAGCCTTTGCACCGCTCCAGCTGGGGATTCCACGTGATGAAGTCAACCAGCGGGTTGAAACTGCCATGGAAATGCTGCGAATCGAAAAGCTGCGCGACCGGGCCCCACACCGGCTTTCCGGTGGGGAAAAACGCCGCGTGGCGCTGGCTTCTGTTTTGACCCTTGATCCGGAAGTCTGGCTGCTGGATGAACCAACCACCGGGCTGGACCCGCGCAGCCAATCCTGGTTGGTGGACTTTATTCTTCAACAGCGCCAGATTGGGAAAACAGTCATCACTGCCACGCATGATCTGATCATCGCTGAACAGGTGGCTACAAAAATTTATGTTTTTGATGAGGATCATCAGATCACCGCTTCAGGCGCTCCGCTGGACATTCTCAAAGATCATGATTTGCTGCATCGCTGCAACCTGGCCCATTATCACCTTGACCCGCTCTTTGGAACGAAAAAGGAATAGCAACCATCACGGATAATTTCCTATCTGAAAACCCAAGGCTAT
Organism: uncultured Anaerolinea sp.; assembly: GCA_964559195.1. Classification (GTDB taxonomy): domain Bacteria; phylum Chloroflexota; class Anaerolineae; order Anaerolineales; family Villigracilaceae; genus UBA5195. The sequence goes on from CAZLJB010000165.1 coordinate 1,414, forward strand.
TTATCTTGCGCCCGGCGACTTTGATGATCTGTTTAGCACCCCAATTATTGCAGCCGCCAGGGCAGGCAAAAATCAAAAGCCCCAAAGCTGTCCTGCAAATCGCCCCCGCTTTGATCGAAATCTCATAATATCAGAAATCAAAAGCGCCTCCGAATTTTTCGGAGGCGCTTTTGATTATTTCAAAGTTAGAGACCGGCAGCCTGTCGCATGGCAGCCGCTTTCTCGGTGTTCTCCCACGGGAACTGGACATCATCCCGCCCAAAGTGTCCATAGGCAGCCGTCTTGCGATAAATTGGGCGGCGCAAATCCAAATCTCGAATGATGGCACCCGGTCGCAGGTCAAAAAAGCGCGTAATCAGCTCAACAATGCGGGCATCATCAATTTTAGCGGTACCGAAGGTTTCGACATTGATCGAAAGCGGATGAGCCACACCAATCGCATACGCCACCTGGAGTTCACAGCGATCAGCCAGACCGGCGGCAACCACGTTTTTGGCAACCCAGCGCGCAGCATAAGCGGCAGAACGATCAACCTTGGTCGGGTCCTTGCCAGAGAAAGCGCCGCCACCATGCCGGCCCATGCCACCATAAGTATCCACAATGATTTTTCGGCCGGTCACACCCGCGTCGCCCATTGGGCCACCGATCACAAAGCGCCCCGTCGGGTTAATGTAGACATTCAACTTGTCATCTACCATACCCTCGGGCAAAATCGGGTAAATGACATGTTCGCTGATGGCTTCCACAATTTCAGCATGCGAAATTTCGGGGGCATGCTGGGTAGAGATCAGCACAGTGTCAATCCGCTTGGGCTTGCCATACGCATACTCAACCGTAACCTGGCTCTTGCCATCCGGGCGCAGCCAGGGCAGCGTACCATCTTTGCGCAGTTCGCTCAGGCGGCGGGCCAGTTTGTGCGCCATGTAAATCGGCATGGGCATCAGGGTCTCGGTTTCATTGCAGGCATAACCAAACATCATGCCCTGGTCACCAGCGCCTACATGCTCAATATCTTTGTCCTTCATTTCACCGCTTTTATCTTCCATGGCGTGATCAACACCCAGGGCGATATCCGCACTCTGGCTGGCAATCGCAGAAAGCACTGCGCAGGTATTGCCATCAAAGCCTTTTTCACTGCTGTCGTAACCAATTTCCTTGACAACTTTGCGCACCAAATCGTCAAAATTTACGAAAGCATTGGTAGTGATCTCGCCCAGGACGGCAATAAATCCGGTCTTGGTGGCGGTTTCACAAGCCACGCGTGAGAAGGGATCCTGTTCGAGACAGGCATCCAGGACAGCATCTGAAACCTGGTCGCATAATTTATCAGGATGCCCTTCGGTCACAGATTCGGACGTAAAAAGTAGTTTTGGGGAATTCATGAACGTGTTACTCATATATCATCTCCTGAATTAAAAAAAATACCCCTTCCTGTCACACTGAAAGGGCATTTTCGCACAAAGGCTCGGCTGCCCTCTCATCTCCCAGATATTTCTGTCGGAATTGGCACCGCGTTGCAATTTGCTGAGCAAATCATCTGGTACTTACCTGGGTTTGTTTCTGATCAATTTTATTTGACCAGGCGCTTAACAGACAGTACCTGACTGACAACCGGTTGTCGAGGCATCATAGGGCCGTTCCCTCCGCCTCTCTGGATAAGAGTGCCGTATTGGGGCTATTAAATTGTGTCGCCATATTACCACAGGTCAGGAATAGAGTCAAATAACGATGCAAAAAAAGTGATTCTCAATATGGTTTTATCGCAAGGGGTTTATGGTGTTTTTCGGAAGTGCAGCCTTCGAAAAACACCATAAAATTATTTCATTTCATATGTTTCAGGTCGAAAGAAGAACTGCTGGTAAATAATCTCGTCTGGGGAGTAGTAATTCCCCAGACAGGCAATCAGGGCAGTTCAAGCCTGCGCAGTTCCCCGTTACTGCAGCCGACCACCAGCCATGCACCCGGCCTGAGCCCATCTGCAGCCATCATCTGGCTCGGCGACTCATCATCCGCCAACCCGGGTATGACACGCCAGGTCCGACCTGCATCGCGTGAAAGGTACAGCGCATCCAACGTCATCACAAGCAGCGCATCACCCTCCTGGAGTATCCCATTGGCACTTTCCAGGTTGTCGTCTCCCAGCCGCTGCCAGGATTGAGCATTGTCCGCGCTTACATAAAGACCGGAACCTTCCGTACCAACCAACAACAGTCCCGGGCGGCTGGCTATGCTCAAAATGGGAACAAACCCACACGGCAGCAGTACCTCCCGCCAGGCGCGCCCGCCATTTTGGCTGACAAACAAACCAGTTCCAGTGCCTGCATAAAGATTATTTTCAGACGTCGATACCAGACCAAGCACCTGTAAGTCCAGCAAACCAAAATTCCAGGCCGCCCAACTGGCCCCCCCATCCGTCGAACGGAATACCCCATCTTCAAAACTGGCGGCGAACATCGTCCTATCAACCTCAAAATCAGAGGAAAATGCCAGTGCAGTAATAAAAGGTGCGGGGCCAGGCAATTGAGCCGATTCCCAGGTCGTACCATCATCAGGCGAACGCAATATTCCCCCAGGTACGGCCGCGAATACCATTGCGGGCAATGCCACGTACGGGGAATAGCTTACCACGCTGGCTGGAACCGGCATGCCAGCCTCTTTTCCGACCAGAACCGGAAGCCAGCTACCACCCCTATCAAGACTGCGTAATAACCCAGCGGAGTGAGCGGCAAAATAAGTATCACCACAATTGGTAAGTGCATAAATAATGTCCGACATTAAGGCTCCGGAGAATACTGGGGACTGGCATGCTGAACCAGCACATCCACAGTCAGCGCCAGCGCTGCGCCACGCAGCGCTGCATTCAAAACCGCTTTTCCGACCCCGGCCGCGTCCAGAATACCCGCTGCCAGCATATCTGCCGGTTGGCCGGTGCGTACATCCAGGGCCTGCCCGGGCTGCAGATCATGCAGTTCAAAACCAGCATTTGCGGCAATCACCAGCGCAGGCTGACGAAGCGCTTTTTGCAGGATCCGGCGCGCCGCAGATTGCACCTCAGTCTGGGAAGCATTTGGAACCAACCGGTTAAGACAGGCCAGGTAAGCCGCCCCACCGCCAGGCAGGATTCCATCCCGCATGGCGGAACGAATCACCAGGCTGGTATGTTGGGCCAGGTCCAGCCGGAAACTTTGCTCACTTTCGGTAGCACCGCCGACTAGCAGACGCGCTGCGCCACCCCTCAGCCGTCCAATCCGAGCCTGGTATTTTCGGCGGGTTTCAACACTGTCCGAAGCATTCAGAGCCGCAAACAAGCTGGCCAACTGGGTACGTAGAGCCAGCGGATCACCCCGGCCGCCCACCAGACCAAAATTGTCCGTATCAGCCCACAGACGCCTGGCAAAACCAAAATCATCGGGACGGATGTTCTCAAGACTCTCATTCGTCGCACTTATGATGGCGCGCCCGCCGGCCAGGGTGTTGACATCCTGCAGGTTGGCAAACTGATCTGTCAGCCCGGTGCCCGGCGTTTTTATTCCCAGCACAGACAGGTTGCCTGAACGACTGGCATTGACCATTAAAGCCAGGCTATCTTCTGAAAATTTCCGTGCCAGGATAGCCAGGGACTTGTGCCCCGCGCCCAGTGCAGCGCGCAGAACTGGCAAAATGGTCTGGGCATCGTTAATTTCAAGATCTGTGCTGAGAATGGCACAGTTCTCCAGACGGGCAATTGCCTGGCGCAAATCATTCAAATGGCTGCGGCTGGCCAGCCCTGCATCCCAGAGTGCGCCTTCAATATACTCACGCTCATCAGGTTGCCCACGCGCTTTTTCAACCTGGATATGCCCATCCATGCCAATGATAAAAAAGATCTCACCCAGCAGCCGGGCAATCCCGGCATCTGGGCAAATGGACATGGCGAAATTGGTCAATTCCTGCTGAGTTTGAATGGGACTGGCCAAACTGGAAAGTTCATCCAGCAGTTCCGGCAAAAAATCCTCAAGCGCTTCGCGCAGCTGCATTGCATTTCCACCGGCTGTAAGGTACTTGATACCCTCATCATAAATGGTTTGCAGCATCACGGCAGCCGAAGCCGTCCCATCGCCCACCTCTTCCCGCAGACGCCAGAGCACATGCCGGACAAACATCGCCCCCATGTCCGCGTCCCGGTCGCTGAGAGCTACAATCCGGCGGGCAATCAGACCGCCATCATCCAGCAATTCAGGGGCGTCACCGGCATGTGCGCGCGACACTGCTACCAGGCGTGGCAGAGGACCCAGGCTGGGACGAATGGCCGCCACCATTCGGGTAATACCCTGCTGAAAATACTGTCTGGCCTCCGGTTGCAGAACCACACCCGGGGTGACATCCCGGAAAGGGTTCTTTTTCTTTGGGCGAGGATTAATGCTCATATTGAGCCAATTCTATCAACGATTCACCTGGAAGTACCGCTCGCAATCTCAGGGAAAAAACATATTCACCAGGCAGCGCCTTTTCAAGCGTTTTGTCATCCAGGCTGGCCGGATCTAAAACCCTTTGCTGTGGAATGGTGTACTGTGGCAGAACACCTGGGCCGCAACTCGCATTCCCCAGTCCAGAATGAAGAAAATCCACAGAGAAAATGATTTCATCCCTCCGTTTGAGTTCATGAATATGCCGGGCTGCTTCCAGGTCGGCCACGCTGTAGCGGTGAACACTGACGTTCAGGTTCTGACCGCTCACCAGCAACCCGGCGCCATCCGAATCCAGGCAAGCCGCCCAGGATACCTGACATTTGTTGCCGTTTTCCTGGGGACGTCCATAAGCAGTGGTCTGCTCATCCACCAATCCATGATATACACCCAGGCGCATCCCTTCTTTTCGGTCTGCATACGTCTCGAGCGGCCCGCGACCCTGCCACCAAAACTGCTCATATCGGCGCGGCAGTGACCATTGCAGTCCAATCCGGGGCAGGTTTGGCAGGTCTCCAACTGGTTTGATTTGGCTCTCGAGCAAAATATCCGCGCCAGAAAATGTGTAAATTAATTTACAATCAAAATGGATCGCATCCCGCAGGCCGAATTCACGCGCCAGGGCAACCGGATCAAGTACCACCAGGCGTTCAAGACGGGTCTTGAGATTGTCAAATGTATCTGCATCGGTGGTAGAAACCAACCAACGGTAGACAACTTGCAGCAGCTTATAACCCCGGTCGGGCTTAAATAAGGCCAGCAAGGCCCGCACACGGGCCTGTTTCTTTACCCCAGGCAGGGCCGCATAATCGCTACGCCGCTCAAAACCAATCTTGATCAGGGTCGGGTCATTCCAGCACTGACCCAAAACCACCGCCAACTGCCCCAGCAGCCAATCCCACCC
>CAZLJB010000166.1:0-6737 GCA_964559195.1 uncultured Anaerolinea sp.
GTGACGTGACTATTGAACGCTTCATACTCAATCCCGGCAGCACGATCGATGTCCCGACCGGCTCCGGCCTGGGTGTCACCGTCGACGAGGCCGCTGTGGAAGAATTTGCCTTTGGCGAAGTAATCATCGAATAATTTGTTCCACGCTGGGCAACCTGGTGTTTAGGCAGGCGATGCCCCCGCCCGGGCCATCCGGATCAGCAATCAACACCTGTCATGATTACGAAAATTTGGTAATTAACACGCATGTAGTTTTGATTTCGAAAAAACTATTCTGCCTGGATGGAGTGATCAAGCAACAGGCAAATCCATAATGTCCGAATCTGCACAATCGTCTCAGTAACATTGAACCCGGTCAAATTGACGATTCAAGCAGGCGCTATCAGTAATAAAAAGATTGCGCCACCGAATCTTTTTTTGACAGCCCACTTAATTGTTTGCATGACGATGAGTCTGAACCCAAATAATCGAATACCTAAAATCAGGCTCGATCCTAGATATTCGATTTCGCTATCCCAAATTAGTGTTTAGCTTTATGCCGGATGAGTATCCATGGCTTTTTTTAAAGCTCGTTCCAACTCAGCATCTGCTCCAGGATAAAGTTCGACCGGACCAGCCTTTTCCAAAATACTTAATACTTTTTCATGAGCTACCTGTTCAATATTTTTACTGCCTGCCTTAACCCAATCACCACTCGTCTGGCGTTGGAATAGGGCTGGAAAAAACATTTCCTTCCTGAAATGACGAACTGTGTGGTCCGTCTTTAAGAAATCACCACCAAAACCCACTTTGCGAATAACATCCAACGCAAGCGTATCATCATTGACTTTAAAGCCTTCCCGAATGCGCTTGATCATGTGTACCATTTCATCGCAAATAACAACCATTTCTGAAGACCCATACATTCCAAAAGCAAGTGTACCCAGGCTTTGGCACATGGTCATCCCTGCCAAACTGACCATCATCAGCGTTTCCATGGCTTCAGCAGCAGCTTCAGCATCGGGAATTTTGCCTTCCACACCAGCCCCGAGACCATAAATTGGCAAGCCATAACGGTTAGCTAACTGTACCATTGCCACCTTGCCAAGGTCCTGCTCTGGGCTGCCGTAGGTAACTTGAGTGGTTCTCATATCAAACACGTCAGTATCCGGCTTAAGAATGATCGGGGATCCTTGCTTGATCAACTGCGTGAGCACAACGCCGAACAATACTTCTGCATTGGTTAGTACAACCGTGCCCGCAACAGTTGCTGGAGAGCTGGCCCCCATTAACGGCCCGGGAGAATACATAATGGGCACACCTGCGTTTATGCAATCGATGATGCCTTCATTCATTACAGCAATCTTGAATGGAGAAATAGGCGTGACCATGCCAAGCACGCTCGGTTTCTGCCTCAACATATCCTCGCCGCCCGAGGCTGCGGCTGCCATTTCGAGCAAACTTTGTGTAAAAGGCCTTTCCAGAACATTGAGGACTGTTGGTTTGGTTGTGTTTCGGAAAATTGCATCAAAATCATGAAAAAAAGTATGTCCAGTGGGCATATCCCCTGACATGCACAAAGTTTGAACAAAATCGATATTCGGTAAAGCATGCCCCAACCGGGTGCTATTAATCATATCCTGTTTGGTCGGTTGCCTGGAACGGCGAAGTTCATGATCCCAAAACAAGGGTTCGGATGTGCCTCCCATTCCATAATATGTATTGCCCAATTCCAGTTGCATATCTCGAGCCGGATCATTCCTACCATGTAAAACAAATGATTTGGGGGCTGATTGAATAGCCCAGTCTACCATTTCTTCTGGAATTCGAATTGTGCGAGTCGAGCGGTCAACCTTTGCGCCACTTTTGGAAAAAATATCCAAAAACAAATCCGATTCACTAAAAAAGCCCGGATCCATCATTAGACCCAATGAAGCCCGATATAATTTTTCTACATCGTCTTCTGAAATAATTTTTAAAAACCCGCCACCTGCGTTAGGCTTCATAATAAATCTCCCATAACTTAGAAATTGAATTTATTGTCTGAATACAAATGGAAAAACGAGCCAAATTATTTTCTTTGAAAAATCACAAAAGACGTGGAGCTGCAGTTGAAGCACGCAGCACCAATTCATAGCTGATTTGCATAAACATCGGCGGCTTATCCATTTCTGCAGGGTTTTGAATATGTTTTAATAGTAAATCAACTGCTGCTTTAGCGAGTCGCGCATGATTAATTGCGATCGCCGAAATGGGCGGTTTGGAAAACAGAAACCATTCCAGATCATCGAAGCAGATCAAAGATAATTCATCTGGAATATGTACATCATGGCTGGTAATTGTTTTCATAACGCCAGACATCAACGCATTGCTGGCAACAAATATGGCGGTTGGAGGTTGCAATAATTGCAACAATGATGCGGCCGATGCAGATCCATTGGCATCATTTATAGATCCTGTTTTTATCAGCCTGTTATCTACCTGTAAGGAAGCGTCTTCCAGGGCTTTTAAATACCCCAGTAAGCGATCGTTATTGGAGCTGTACGCAACATTCCCGCCAATTAAACCAATCCGGGTGTGTCCAAGTTTTATAAGATGATTGGTTGCAGCATAAGCGCCAGCGAAATCCTCGAAAACCAGTGTTGGGAGACGGTTGCCATCCACTTTACGAACTATCGAAACAACGGGCAAGCGTTTATTAATGACCATATCAATCAATTTATTATCGGCAGCCGTGGGTACCCAAATCAGTCCATCAACATTATGTCCGATCAACTGTTGCAAAGTCTTCGTTTCGATTCCCGGATCATCGCGGGTGGATGACAACAGTAATTGATAACCGTGGTCATTCAGAAGTTGACTGACATCATCAGCAAGCGCAGTGTAATATGCATTTAATAAATTCGGAATGAGCAGACCGATCGAATTACTTCGTTGTTGGCGCAAACTCTTGGCATGGAGATTGGGTTGGTAGTTTAGATTTTCAGCAGCTAATTGAACACGGACCCTTATTTCCTCAGATGAGTAACCGGTATTGTTAAGCACACGCGATACTGTCGCAACTGAAGTTTCAGCCGCGGCGGCTACGTCGTTCAAGTTTGCTCGCCTTTGTATATTAGATTTCACCGGGTTTTACCTTATGTTCTAAAAAATTCAGTGATTCGATCCATGAAGCGATAGAGGCTGCACGCTCAATCGAGTTGTGGCGCATAAACAAATCGACAATTCCCAGGATGATCGGACGATCGATTTTACTGAACAAATTTTGGATATACGCGTGGAAATCAATTTCCGAAACGCTTTCTTCCAAAATGGGGGAAGGGATTGCGCCCCAGATCAGCGGGCCTCGTTCCCAGGCAAACCAGGCCTCCTCAAATGTACAATTCGTTAATGGAGACGGGGAAAAAGATTCGCACACATCCAAACCGGATTGAGATAACAGACTGAGCAATGGACGCAGGTTACCATCCGTATGGCTGCCAACCTTTTTGCCTTGCGCATGGAATGCGTCGCTATATTTCTGATACATCGGCAAGCAATATTCTTTAAATAACCGTGGGCTGGTCATCGGGCCGTGCAGATTGTCAGGGAACTCAACATACGGAACATTAAGGGATGAAATTTCCTGGATAAGGACTGTCATTTGCTGGTCCAATACGTCTAACAAGCGACGGACGGGGGCTGGACTTTCATGCAGCGCAATGAATAAGGGTTCTTCGCCAATGTACTCCAAAAGAACTTGCTGAAAAGGTATGCGGAAAAGCAAAGGGACGACAATACCGTTTTCGCCAATTTCCTTTTCATCTGCATAAATCTTTTCATACAGCGGCACATATTCGGCTCTTTCTAAAATGTGCTCCAAAACTTTAAAATCGTCTTCATCCTGGATCAGGTGACGCTTTAAATAAGGATCGGTCCCGGTCACGACACCTTCTGGTAACAGTTGATGCTGAAGTTTAAGACTACCCAAGGGCGTGATCAACTCGGTGATGGTCTCTCCAGCCCTGTCTGCTGGAACGATATCCCACATCCCCGGGAAATTTTCGATCACCGGTTCGTAACTACTGTAAAACGGATCACCATTAAAAGTCGCTTTAACTTCCACACCACGCAAGCGCAGGGCAAACGGCGAAGAGAACTTAAGCCTACCAATTCCCAGCCTGGCGTGGACTTCGTTCAGCGTTAAACCGTTTAAATATTCCGGAAGCGTATTTGTGCGCGTGTGACTCTTGTACCAGGTTTCCAGGCGGGTGATAAAAGGCGGGCGAAGCGGTGTTTCACCGTTTAGAACCGCCAGAAACAGTTGGCGCATCCCTGCATCCTTGTGCATGGTGATCTCCTACTTTACTGCGCCACTGGTCAATCCGCGAATGAAGTAACGCTGCCCGAAAATGTAAAGAACAACAATCGGTATGGTGGCGATCAGCAAACCAGCCATGGTAGCCGGGATATCCACATAGTTACGCGAACGCAATGAAGCTATGCCCACCATCAGAGTCTTTAAATCATCTTTTTGCATAAAGACCAGGGCGATCAGCAGTTCATTCCAGACCCAAAGCGCATTAACCACGATTAAAGTAATCACAGCCGGTGCAGAAAGTGGCAGCATGATCCGCCAAAATACGCCTAGATTGGTACAACCATCCATACGTGCGGCTTCAATGATTTCCTTGGGAACCGAGCGGAAGAAATTTGTCATCAGGTATATTGAAAAAGGCAATAATAAACCTGTGTAAATCAGGATAGTACCTTGATACGTATTTACCAGGTGCCAGCTTACCATGGAAACAAATAAGGGAATAATCATCACTACCGGAGGTACCACCATTAATGAGAGGATGATATTAAATAAGGTCCGTTTCCCAGGGAACTCCATACGAGCAAATGCAAAAGCAGCCAGACAGGCGATGACCAGAGATAAAGTGACAGCACCCGCAGTCAAAATGGTACTGTTCACAAAACGGATAAAGAATTTTTCACCTGCCAGGGCCGTATCAAAATTTACCGTCGAGAACGAAACCGGCAAGCCCCATTTATTAGCAATATATTCTGATTTGGTCTTGAAGGCCGAGATTGTCATGAAATAAACTGGAAAGAGTGAAAGGATAGTAACAAAAATTACGATCAATTGACGAACAGTCATACCAAACCAGTATGTGACTCCATAGCGTGATTTCATTCGACCGCCTCTATCGCGTCTGATTTTTCCCTGAGCCGTAATTCCAAAAAGATTAACACCCCGGTAGTACAAAGTAATAAAACCGCCACCGCTGAAGCAATATTCAATTGATTATAGCGGAAAGCAGTAAGGTAAATGTATAACTCTGTGACCATCGTGGAAGTGCCTGGTCCACCACCTGTCATCACAAAAACATAACCGAATACCCAGGATAAAATGGTAATAACAGAAATAATGGTAAAGAATTCAATCACGGCAGCGAGTTGTGGGATTGTGATGTTCCACTGTAATTGCCACCAATTTGCCCCATCAATTTTGGCGGCATCGAACAGATCTTCCTCAACTGACATCAAGCGCGCCAGAAAGAGAACGATACCAAATCCAACTTCCTTCCAAATAATTACAAACATCAAAGTCGGCAGGGCCAGGTGGGTGTTCCCAAGCCAATCCAGGGCAAAACGCCCCAAACCAATCGATGATAGAAACTCATTGAGTACGCCGCTGAGTTGGAAAATATACGAAAATATTAAGCCGACCACGGTGATAGGCAAAAGATAAGGCAGGAATAATGTGGTGCGATAAAACTGCCAGCCCCGAATACGTTCAAATAAAAAAATTGCCAACAATAGAGCAATAGCAACCATGATCGGAACGCAAATCAGCAGAGCTAGATTATTTCTGGCTGCTTGCAGGAACATTTCGTCTTTGAAAACCGCTTGATAATTGGCGAATCCTGCAAAAACCATCTCGCCCTTCGCGGGGCGTTGGAAACTTAAGATGATCAAGCGCATCACAGGATATCCAAAAACAAACAAGATGACTGCCATTGCCGGTAAAATAAATAAGTACGGCTCTATTTTTCGAAGCATAATTATTTTCCGTGATCATTTGTGAAGCCTGGGTGTAATGCAAGAGAATAGCATTACACCCAGGCTGTTATAAGAAATAATCTGGCTTATTTTGCCCAGGCTTCAAAATTTGTTTTTTGTTCTGCGTTTTGTTCGCGCCACTTGGTGATAATATCCTCTGCCATCTGAGCCAATTCCTTGGGTGTTTTGTCACCTGAGAACAACAGCTGTGCTCCGGCATAATTTGACTGCTCGTCCAGCATACTGGGGATGAAGTTTTCAAGATTAGGCCCTGCTAGCGTTGTATCCCATTCGAAAATCTGCTTCAAAATCGGCTGGGTTATCAAGCTGGTATCCATGCGTTTATCCGCTGGTAGAACTCCGGTGTATTTGTACCAGGCTGCCAGGCGATCGGGGGTGTGCATATACATCAAGAAATCAGCTGATTCTTGCTGGTGTTTGGACCAGGATGTGATTCCCCAACCTTGTGCAGATGTAACGTATGTGCTGGCCAGTTTCTTGTCCGCATATTGCGGGACCATCATAACGGCCATATTGTCCCAACCTATGGTATCAGCCCAACCTTTGAGAAAAGTGTCATTACCAAAGATCATCGCGGATTTTCCCTGGACAAACAAATCCTGTCCCTGCTGGTAGTCAATCGAGACGATATCGGCATTCCAACATTTAGCTTGCTTCAACTCATCCAGGCGTGACCACCATTCTGAGAAA
>CAZLJB010000167.1:0-6717 GCA_964559195.1 uncultured Anaerolinea sp.
GGCGTTGCAGGGAACATTCGCGCTCAAACAGGTGCAGCAGGTTTCCATACTGATCACCCAGTACCTGGAATTCGATATGATGCGCCTGTTCGATGAATTTTTCAAGCAGTAAACGGTCATCACCAAAGGCGTTGAGCGCTTCGCGCCTGGCGGAAGTGACTGCCTCAGCCATTTCAGTGGCTGAATGAACCACTCGCAACCCTTTGCCACCCCCGCCCGCGGCGGCCTTGACCAGCACAGGAAAACCGAGCTGTGCCCCGGCTTCGTTGTACTCTTCCAGGGTTGATAAACCTTCACGTCCAGGGATGGTGGGCACTCCGGCGGCTTTCATGCTGATTTTTGATTCGACCTTGTCGCCCATAGCGCGTATGGCATTGGCGTCTGGACCGATAAAGGTCAGTCCGGCGGTTGTGACCGCTTCGGCAAAACCAGCATTCTCAGAAAGAAAACCATATCCCGGATGGATAGCCTGGGCGCCAGTTTGTTTTGCTGCAGCAATCAGTTTGTCGATATTTATGTATGACTCGGCCGGCGCGGCAGAGCCCAGCAGCACGGCTTGATCTGCAATGCGCACATGCTCAGATTGTGCATCTACATCCGAGTATACGCCAACGGTACGGATGTCGAGCTCCTGGCAGGCCCGCATGATCCGAATGGCGATTTCGCCCCGGTTGGCGATCAGGATTTTTGTAAAGGGTGGATTTGTAAGCATGAGACAGCAAGCCTCAATTGCGTTTTGTACTGCCGGTCTGCAGTAGTTTTAGTAGTGCCTGTTCTTTTTCAAAGGTCAATCCGGCGCGCCAGGCATATCCGGATGGCCGGGTGTTGGCCCAGGTCAGGGTAACTTAATCGCTCACATCCTGAAAACGCCAAAATGGTCATCCAGGCTGGGGGCGTTGAGCACCACCGAAAGAGCCAGACCCAGTACCTGGCGGGTTTCGGCTGGGTCGATGACACCATCATCCCACAAGCGCGCGGTGGAGTGATAGGGATTGCCCTCATTTTCGTATTTATCCAGGGTTGGACGCTTGAAAGCGGCGGCCTCACTGGCGGTGAGGGCAGGTTTGCTTTCACGCGCCAACTGATCCTGTTTGACGGTCAATAGAACATTGGCGGCCTGCTCGCCACCCATGACCGAAATGCGCGCGTTTGGCCACATCCACAGAAAACGTGGTGAATAAGCGCGCCCGGCCATGGCATAGTTGCCGGCCCCAAAGGATCCCCCCGTCACTACAGTCAACTTTGGGACACGTGTATTGGCAACTGCGTGCACCATCTTGGCCCCATCGCGGGCGATGCCTCCGGATTCTGCTTCGCGCCCGACCATGAAACCGGTGATATTCTGCAGGAACAAGAGCGGGATGCCGCGCTGGTCACATAATTCGATGAAATGCGTAGCTTTGAGCGCCGATTCGCTAAATAGAACCCCATTATTTGCGATTATGCCGACCGGGTAACCGTGAATGTGCGAAAAACCAGTCACAAGTGTTGTGCCATAGCGTGCTTTGAACTCTCGGAATTTACTGCCATCTACCAGGCGGGCAATAATTTCATGTGCATCGTAGCTTTCGCGGAAGCTGCGCGGCAGCACGCCGTAGATTTCATTCGCCGGATATAGCGGATCTTCAGGCGGTCGTAAATTTAGTGTCTCGAGTGTTGTGGCTGTGCGGCGCGTAGATCTTTGCAGGGTTTCAACAATGTCCCGCAGGATCAGGATGGCGTGTTCATCATCCTCAGCAAAATGGTCAGCCACGCCTGATTTGCGAGTATGAATATCTGCGCCTCCCAATTCCTCGGCACTGATATCCTCACCCGTGGCAGCCTTGACCAGCGGCGGTCCACCCAGGAAGATGGTGCCCGTGCCTTTCACAATCACAGCTTCATCACTCATAGCTGGGACGTAAGCGCCACCCGCTGTGCAGCTGCCCATCACAGCCGCGATCTGTGCAATGGCTTTGGCGCTCATGCGAGCCTGGTTAAAGAAAATCCGACCAAAATGGCCAGCGTCCGGAAAGACTTCATCCTGCAGGGGTAAAAAAGCCCCGCCAGAATCGACCAGATACAGGCAGGGCAGGTGATTTTCTTCGGCGATTTGCTGGGCTCGTAAATGTTTTTTGACGGTCATGGGAAAGTAAGTGCCGCCTTTTACTGTGGCATCGTTGGCAATGATCAGCACTTCCCTGCCTGAAACACGCCCGATCCCGGTTACGATGCCAGCTGCGGGCACACCGCCCGGTGCGTCTTGGGTGTACATATCCCAGGCTGCCAGCGGAGAAAACTCAAGGAAGGGTGAACCAGGATCCAGCAGGTGATTAATGCGCTCGCGTACGAAAAGTTTACCTTGTTGTTCGTGGCGCAAGCGATATTTTTCTCCGCCACCCTGTCGTACAAGCTCGAGGCGCTGGCGCAGTTCATCAGCCAGGCCGCGGTGATGTTTTGCGTTTTCCAGGAATTCTACAGAAAGGGGATCGATATTGGATGAAAGTGTGTCCATCACACGATCATGACCTCAGCCCCTTCATAACTGGTACCCAGCTCAAAGATCCTGGCGGATAATCCGGCCGATCCAAAAGCGCGTTCCATGCTTGCGCCAATGGCCGGGTCTTGTTTTGACGAGAAGGCGATCAGACTTGGGCCGGCACCCGAGAGAGCCACAGCGGCAGCGCCGGCGCTGCGTGCAGCTTCCATGGCGGCCTGGGCACCTGGGATCAGGGGCAGGCGGTAGGGCTGGTGCAGGGCATCGGACATGGCTTTGCCCAGCAAGTCCAGGTCTCCGGTGCGCAGCGCTTCGGTCACCAGCACGGCCCGGCTGATGTTGTAGATCGCATCTTTACGGTCAACCTGTTTGGGTAAAATGGCACGCGCCTGCCGGGTGGGAAAATCAAAATCGGGTAAAACAATCGTAACATGCATGGGTGAGCGATTGGCACGGGTGGGCAGTTTGAGTGAGATGACCCGGCCTTCATAAACAATGGAGGCTACCAATCCGCCCAGCATGGCTGGGGCAACATTATCTGGATGGCCTTCGTTTTCGATGGCCAACTTAAGAATTTCCTCATCATTAAATGGATTCCCCAGCAATGCATTTGCGCCCAGCAAACCGGTCAACATGGCGGTGGAACTGGAACCGAGCCCGGAGCTGAGCGGCACACGGTTGATGCAGTGGATACGCATCCCGCTGCAAGGTTTCCTGGCCAGATCGAAAATTTGCAGAGCCGCCTCCACGATCGGGTTATTGGCATCTGTGGGAAGCTTGCCTTCACCCTCGCCCGCAATGGTCAGAGTGATTTGTTTATCGTCGGTGGCAATGAAATCAGCCTCATTCCAAAGATCGAGGGCCAGCCCAAGGGCATCGAAACCCGGGCCAAGATTGGCGGTGGTGGCGGGGACTTTGACATGAATTTTCATTTTCAATCCTTTTTAATGCTGCCGATTATTAAAATGCAGGTCCTGTTTTAACGTTGTGGCATGAGAAATTACCCTAAAATTATTTCCTCAAGCGCTGCGAGTCTGGGTACGACGATTTGCGGTTTGGCCATATCTTTGATGATGATGTCAGGGTCTTTAAGCCCGTGGCCGGTGCAAATTGCGACAATGCGTTTGCCTTTCGGGTTAAATTTTCCCGCTGCAATTTCGTGGGCCAGCCCGGCCAGTCCGGCTGCGGAGGCTGGTTCGACCCAGATGCCTTCCAGCCTGGCCAATAATCTTTGCATGGCGAGGATTTCATCATCGCTGACAGCGATGATCCTGCCACCCGATTGCTCAGCGGCTTCAAGGGCCTGTTCGCCCCGTGCTGGCCTACCAATGCGGATGGCGGTGGCAACGGTTTCAGGATTTTCAACCGGGTGACCGAGCACCAATGGCGCAGATCCGGCAGCCTGGACCCCCAGAACTTGCGGCAGACCGGTTGCGCGTAAACTGTTGTACTGTTTAAAACCAGCCCAGTAGGCTGTGATATTACCGGCATTGCCGACAGGCAAGCACAACCAGTCTGGAGCGTGGTCGAGCGTGTCACATATTTCGAATGCCCCGGTTTTTTGCCCTTCAATGCGGTAAGGATTGATCGAATTGACCAGGCAGATGGGGTGTTTATCAGAGATTTGGACTACCATGGTCAAAGCGTCGTCAAAGGAGCCGTCAATTTGGATGACCTGGGCACCATAGGCAATCGCTCCGGCCAGTTTTCCGGCTGCCACTTTGCCCTGAGGGATTAGAACAATGGATTTAATCCCGGCTCGCGCGGCGTAGGCGGCCGCAGATGCGGCAGTATTGCCAGTGCTGGCGCAGATGACGGTTTTTGCGCCACGCCCGAGCGCCTCACTGACGGCGGCTGTCATGCCACGATCCTTGAAGGATCCTGTTGGATTGAGCCCTTCGAATTTAATAAAAAGTTCAAAGCCGCCACCCAACTGCCCTGACAGGCTTTCGGCCGGGATCAAGGGTGTATTGCCCTCCAGTAAACTGACACGCTGGGTGTGTGCTGGCAGGTCTAGCAATTCGCCGTATTTATCAAGCAGTCCGCGGTAAGGCATATTTTGAATCCTTTTTTGAAAAATTACCTCATCCATGAACCGGGATCATTCCAGGCGGTGGCTGAGACCTTGCAAAGTTTAACACAAAAACACACGAGCGGTCCCTGAGCGTTTTATCAAATTGCTATCCAAACATAAATCTGACCGTGATAAGATAGGCACATGGATTTTTCTCAGATCACAAATGACCTGTTTATTGGCACTACCCCTGCTGCTCAAGATTACAATCAGTTACGTGAGCTGGGTGTGCGTCTGGTGATCAACATGCGCTTTGCGCGCGGCCCGCACCCCGATTCGCACCCGGAAGCCTTGAGTTTTCTCTGGCTGCGTTCAATTGACAGCCCACTTTTATTGATCTCGCTTCAAAAACTGCTGCAGGGAACACACCTGGCTTTGGAAACCATTCGAGCTGGTGGAAAGGTTTATTCACACTGTGCAAAAGGACGCCACCGCAGTGTAGCGATGGGTGCTGCCATTTTAATTGCTCAGGGTTATACGCCTGAGGCAGCCATGCAGGTGATCAAAAAACAACGCCCGATTTCAGATCCTGATATATTTTATATCCGGCGGCGAATTAATCAGTTTTCCCGGCTGTGGGTGTCTTTGCATCCTGGTTGACCGCAGGCCGGAGCATTCTATTTGGCAAAATTTAAAAAGCACCCGGGCAGATTTTTCTGCCCGGGTGCTTTTTTCCATTTTATTCCTTGACGATCTTTGCCACAGTAACGCCGTCGCCGCCTTCGTTGGGATGACCTTCTTCGAAAGAAGCCACCTCGGTATGCTGTTTGAGGGCCGCACGTACTTCCTGGCGCAGCTTGCCGGTGCCTTTGCCGTGGATGATCCGAACAAAGGGCATCCCGGCCAGATAGGCCTTATCAAGGTAGTTGTCGAGCATTGAAAGGGCATCTTCAGCACGTTGTCCGCGCAGATCCAGTTCCATGCTGGGTGTAGCCATTCCAAGAAGAGTCGCAGCTGTGCTGGTGGTTGCGGTAGACATATTGTCAGCCATTTGCCTGATGCGCCGGGTGCGCCCAGTAATAATTTTTTGGTTTTCTTCAGATGACTGGTTTTCGACTAGATCTGATTTTCGCTGGATTTCACCCAGTTTGGCGCGAATACGCAGGCTGCCAATCTGTACTTCAGCTTCGCCTTCTGAGAGAGCGGTCACAATGCCTTCACTGCCCAGGCTGCGGACAATCACCTTCTCGCCCAATTTTAGAATACCGCTGGGTGGAATGGTTTTGATGTCAACCTTCGGATTCTGGCGTTCTACCGGAACCTGGGTCTTTTCCTCGATGATTTCCACTTTTGTTTCCAGTCTTGTTAGCGCGTCGAGTGGCTGGCGCATTTTCTTTAAATCCGTTTTCAACCGACCGATGTTTCGCTTTAGAACTTCCACTTCCAGCTCGGCTTCGGCTTTGGCCCTGGCAATTACCTCGCGGCGTTCATCTTCAATTTGTTCCAGGTGACGGGCCAGTTCAGAATTCAACTCATCCGTGCGCTGGCGGGCTTTTTCGGTCTTTTCGCGTTCGCGGCTGGAGCGGTTGCGTTCCTTGCGGATGTCATCCAGCAGCCGGTCGGCGCGCAGTTCATCCGGGTTGACCTCATTGCGTGCATCGGCAATAATGCTTTCAGGCAGTCCCAGCCGGGCGGCGATTGCCAAGGCATTCGAGCGTCCTGGCAGACCGATGGTCAGGCGATAGGTGGGGCGCAGCGTGGCCACATCAAATTCAAGTGAGGCATTTACCACACCTTCGGCGCTGTGGGCGAAGGCTTTTAACTCAGGGTAGTGGGTGGCTACAAAGGTACTGGTGCCATGCGCCAACAGGTGGCTGAGAATGGCGCGGGCCAGGGCGGCACCTTCCTGTGGATCAGTCCCTGCGCCCAGTTCGTCCAGGATGACCAGTGCGCGCGCGTCGATTTTTTTCAGGATGCGGATGATATTGGTGATGTGACCGCTGAATGTGCTGAGAGATTGTTCAATTGACTGTTCGTCGCCAATATCAGCGAAAACATCGTGGAACATGGACAGTTCTGAGCCGCTTTGGGCTGGAATGTGCAGGCCGCTCTGGGCCATTGCGACCAACAGCCCGACGGTTTTGAGTGAGACAGTTTTGCCCCCGGTGTTGGGTCCTGTGATGACAACGGCACGCGTGCCACTGGCCAGATCAATATCGTTGGCGAC
>CAZLJB010000168.1:0-6641 GCA_964559195.1 uncultured Anaerolinea sp.
CACGGCTCTGAACACTCTTTCCCTACACGACGCTCTTCCGATCTCAGGCCGGTACTTATTTTGATTTGAAAACGCGGGTGCAAAACAAGTTGCTTTCTGAACTGGATCCGTCAATGGACATTTCCAAAACGGAGGAAGTTCGTAAAACGATTTTGGACCTTTTTGAGCAAATACTAAATGAGGAGAATATCGTTCTTTCTCGCCCGGAGCGGCAGCGATTGTTTGAACAGATCACAGCCGAAATTTTAGGCTTTGGGCCACTTCAACCTTTGCTTGATGATGATTCCATTACAGAAATCATGGTGAATGGACCAAAGAATATTTATGTTGAACGCAAAGGTAAATTGGTGCGTGTTCCCGTTGCATTTGAAGGCAATGACCACGTTATGCGGGTTATTGATCGCATTGTTGCGCCTTTGGGACGCCGTATCGATGAGTCAAGTCCCTATGTCGATGCCCGCTTGCCAGATGGCTCCCGCGTAAATGCGGTTATCCCCCCCATTTCGCTTGTTGGACCAACTCTTACTATTCGTAAATTTTCCAAAACACCTATCACCATTGAGCAAATGATAGGTTTTGGCTCTATGACGCCCGAAGCTGCTGAATTTATGAAGGCGTGTGTAATCTCGCGCTGTAATATTGTTATTTCTGGTGGTACCGGCTCAGGTAAAACAACCTTGTTAAATGTACTTTCAGGGTTTATTCCATCCGATGAGCGAATTTTGACAATTGAAAATGCTGCAGAACTTCAACTTCGCCAGGAACATGTCGTTACCCTGGAATCGCGTCCGGCTAATATAGAAGGTCGTGGTGAAATCACAATTCGACAGCTAGTGGTTAATGCTCTTCGTATGCGACCTGACCGAATCGTGGTTGGAGAAATCCGTGATGAAGCAGCTTTGGATATGCTTCAGGCAATGAATACTGGTCATGATGGGTCAATGACTACGGCCCACTCTAATAGCCCTCGCGATACCCTTAGCCGTTTGGAGACGATGACCTTGATGGCTGGTATGGATTTGCCTGTACGGGCCATTCGTGAACAGATTGCTGCTGCCGTAAACCTGGTTTGTCATCAAGAGCGCATGCGCGACGGTACTCGTAAAATCACTCACATCACCGAAGTCAATGGTATGGAAGGCGAGATCATTACAACCACTGACTTGTTTATATACGAGCAGACAGGCATTGAAAACGGAAAAATAATCGGACGTTTGCGCCCGACCGGTTTGCGTCCGAAGTTTATGGATAAAATTGAGGCATCCGGTATTCATTTGCCACCCTCCATTTTTGGTACTGGTAGTGGTCGCCGGTATTAATTTTGCTTATTATTTAGTTTTCATTGGGCATGTTCCGGGATATTCATTATCCCCAAAATCCTGGTAAAAAGTTTCGATGGGAGTTTCTTTGTTCGTTATTACAATAACTTTTGTGGATCTATCCCAATTGTTGTCGACTTTAGGTTTTAGGTGATTTATGTCCCCCTTAGCAATATTATTGATTGGCACGATCATAGTTTTGATCCTGATTGCGATTGGGATATATATATCGTCTAGTAGCGAACAGTCCTTGGTCGAGGATCGTTTGGGTCGCTATCTGGATGATGAAAAAGATAAGGCCGGTTCATCAAAAAAAGATGAAAATTCAACAGCACTAACCGAGTGGGTAAACAAACGTGTTGAAAGTTCATCGCTTGGTGATCGAATTGCGAAAAACCTCGCTCGCGCAGATCTAAAATTTAAGTCGGGTGAGTTCATAGCCTTTATCTTCATTCTGGCTGCTTCTTTGGGTTTGCTCGGTTTTATTTTTACTGGTACCACTCTTCCCGCCAGGTTACTTTCAGCAGCCCTGGGAATTGGATTTGGTGTTGCCTTGCCAATCATTTATGTGCGTTCCCAGCAAGGCAGGCGCTTAACTAAATTTTCAAACCAACTTCCTGATATGCTCAACCTGGTGGTCAATGGTCTGCGGGCTGGTTATTCGACCATGCAGGCACTTGAGGCCGTCAGTAAAGAATTGCCTGCGCCGATCTGCGATGAGTTTCGTCGAGTTGTCCAGGAAATGCAGCTTGGCATTCCAATGGACAAAGCCTTGGAAAACCTTGTTCGAAGAATTCCCAGCGAGGATCTTGATTTCGTGGTTACCGCGATCAATGTTCAGCGCGAAGTTGGTGGTCCCTTGGCAGAAATTCTGGATACAATTTCATTTACCATTCGTGAGCGTGTTCGTATTAAGGGTGAAATCCGGGTTATGACATCCCAGGTAGTTATGTCTGGGCGTATTCTGTCTGCTGTGCCATTTGTAGTTTTTATTTTATTGTGGTTCATCAATCAAAATTATATGGGCGAGTTTTTCAAAAATATAGTTTGTGGTGGATCTGCTCTGGGTGTCGGTTTGATCATGATCGGAGTCGGTTACGCGATTATGATGAAAATAGCGGATATCGAGGTGTAGTATGGATTGGTCAGTAATTGTTATTGGAGTGATAATTCTTATTTTAGCAATCGCTGGTGCTTTGATTTACGTCGGCCAGCGTATGCCTACTGATGATATTGATACTTTTGCAGACCGTTTGAATGAATTTTCTCAAAGCGGTGAAACAGTTTCCTTGGATCAAATTGAATTATCTCAACCATTCACCCAACGCGTAATTTACCCAATATTGCGTCGTTTTGGTGAGATGTCATCCAGGAATACACCGCAAAATGTTCTTATGGAAACCACCCGGAAAATCGAATTGGCTGGTAAGGCAGGGTTTGTTGATGCGCCTGTATTCCTGGCTTCCAGGTTTGTTGCCGCAGGTGTTCTGGGTACTGGAACCTTCTTGGTTTTCACCTTTAGCATTTTGGCAGCGCCTTTATCGCGTTCCTTGTTATATGCGATAATTGGTTTGGCGCTCGGATATTTTTTCCCACAATTATGGTTGAATGAGCAAATTAAAAAGCGACAGCTTGAAGTTCGAAAAGCCATGCCCGATGCGCTCGATCTGTTAACGATTTGCGTTGAAGCTGGTCTTGGTTTTGATGCAGCCATGTCAAATGTGGCAAAAAAATGGGAAAATGAGCTTTCTCTGGCTTTTGCCCGGGCCATACGTGAAATCCAGCTTGGTAAGGTCAGACGAGATGCCTTAAAAAGCATGGCTGACCGGATTGAATTGGCAGAAATGTCCAGTTTTGTGGCTGCCATTATTCAAAGCGAGCAGTTGGGCGTTAGCATGGCAAAGGTATTGCGTATTCAAGCTGAGCAAATGCGTATGCGTCGTCGCCAATATGCTGAAGAACTCGCTCACCAGGCCCCTGTGAAAATGTTACTGCCGATGGTTGGTTTTATTTTTCCATCTATTTTCATTGTTCTTATGACACCCGCAATTTTACAAATTATGAAGGTAAATTTTGGTGGCGGATAAAAATTGACTTTGAAACCTGGTCTGTCTTACCACTTTCACCATTTTTTGTGGAGCGGACTGGATTTCTTCTTCCCTCCATCTTGTGGCGGATGCGGAAAATTGGGTTTTCGCTGGTGTAAAGATTGCCAGCAAAAAATGATCCCTATTCCACTTCCGGTATGTGAAGTTTGTGGTGAGCCAGAGAGTCAATCTGGTGTTTGTAATAAATGTAACGACACACGACCTTCGTTTCATACCCTCAGGTCGTGTGTCGTTTTTTGTGAGCCTGTTCGACCAGCCTTGATAAAATTAAAATATCGCCGTGAGATGGGTCTGGGCGAGGCCCTGGCATGGGATCTTGCAAAATTCGTGGATGGATTGGGGTGGCAGGCAGATGCCGTGCTTCCAATTCCGTTAAGTGAACAAAGATTTGCAGAACGAGGCTATAATCAAGTTGATTTGATCGCACATCCTCTTTCGCGCTTGATTGGTTGGCAGTATCTGCCAGGCGCATTGCGCAGGGTTCGCCACACTAATACGCAAGTGGGACTCGATTTCAGGGCGCGCCGTCTCAATGTTTCTGGCGCTTTCCTGGCTAATTCTCGGATAGTGAACGGTAAAACCTTTTTGCTTATCGATGATGTCGCTACAACTGGTTCCACGTTGAACGCAGCTTCAAGTGCATTGCTGGATGCCGGAGCTAATATGGTTTATGCTTTAACCTTTGCAAGGGCGTTAAAAGCGTATGGCTCCGATCATGTTAAGTCATTACCACCTCACTCGTTGCGTTGACAAGTGAGGTTTCCATCCTACCATCCTTAACGAGGAGGCACTATGGCACCGAATCTGGAGATATTTGGACGTGAGTTTGAGGTAACCGATCACATGCGTGATTATGTTGCCAAGAAAGTGGCAAAGCTGGATCGCCACCTTGATACGATTGAACAGATCAGGATTGATCTGGCTTTTGTAAAAGCAGCCCGAAGTGTGGCTGACCGGTACGTGGCTCAGATGACTGTTTACGGCAAAGGTTTTATCCTGCGTTCTGAAGAACGCTCAGATGATGTTCGCACTGCCCTGGATCAGGCTATGGAAAAGCTATCCCGCCAGGTTGATCGGTATAAGGATAAGCGCAAACAAGGTCGCGGTGATGGTAAATCCGCGGCAGAGGTTGCACCAGAATTGGAACTCGCTCAGGAGTCTGAGCTCGAAGAAAGGCCTGAGGTTGTTCGTCGAAAGATATTCGATTTAATTCCTATGGCGGAAGAAGAAGCAATTGAGCAGATGAAGCTGCTTGGGCACGATAATTTCTTTGTTTTTTATAATGTTAAGGTTGATTCGGTGAACGTGCTTTACCGACGACGTGACGGTACTTATGGCTTAATTGAGCCACGTATCCGTTAATTGATTTGAGCATTTGATTTTATGGCACAAACTGTGCTTAATAAATAGTAAAATAAACTGACCCGCATGGGTCAGTTTATTTTATGGAGTTACTATGGAAAATGCCGATTTTGATGATGCCGTGCTTGAGCCTGGTTGGGAAGACAAAATTGATTTTGCTGCGATCGAAGCGTCTGTCGGAAAAATGATCACAGCGATTGGCGAGGATCCTGAAAGGGATGGGTTGCAAAAAACCCCTTTACGCGTAGCTCGGATGTATGCCGAACTTTTTTCAGGTTACCGGACTGATCCAGTAGCAATGATCAATAATGCCATTTTTGAAGTTAAATACGATGAAATGGTTTTGGTACGTGATATCGAATTTTATAGTCTATGTGAACACCATATGTTGCCATTTATTGGTCGGGCGCATGTTGCTTATATTCCGGAAGGTAAAGTGCTTGGTCTGTCAAAAATCCCTCGGATCGTGGAAATGTATGCCAGAAGGTTGCAAGTTCAGGAGCGCATGACCCGCCAAATTGCCGATTTTCTACGGGACTTACTTCATCCTCAAGGGGTAGCGGTTGTGATTGAAGCTATGCATTTATGTTCGATGATGCGTGGAGTTAAAAAGCACAATGCGCGTATGACGACGTCTGCCATGCATGGGGCATTCCGGGCCAATCTTGCCACGCGCCAGGAATTTTTGGACAACATCTCGCGTGGATCAACTCAATTGCATTTTTAATCAGGTTGCAATCTATTTGACTCGACCCCAAGCAAACGTTATTTAAGTGCATTTACCATTCCAATAATTAATTTCGGTCGTTTCTTTTTCTTTCAATTTCTACGCCAACTGAAGTTGTGAAAGGAATAGCCTGGGTCTTTTCAACACGGATATTTACTAGTTCAACCCGATCCGTTTCCAGGCATATCCTGGCAAGATCTTCTGCAAGAGCTTCGACGGTAAGACGCCGGGCAGTTTGGGTGTGGGTTTTGATTTTGTTTGCCAGCTTTTCATAATCCACACAATCGGTGATCTCATCAGTTTGCGCCGCTTTCCGGGTATCGGTGTGTATAATGGCATTAATAACGATTTCCTGTGGAATGTGGCGTTCGTGATCATAAATCCCAATTATTCCGGTTACTTTTAAATCCTTAATAATTATTTTATCCACGTAATTCACCTTATTATCTTTTTCTGACTGATACGGTGCAATAAAGGCATTCCAATTGCCAATGCCAACCAGGCAATAATTTGGGCAAGCCGATACCTGCCAAATACGATGGCACTATCTCCATGAAATCCTTCCAGGAATAGGATCGTGGCAGATGTCAGGCAAAGAAAAGCCAGGAACTGTGTTCCATTTTTACCCCGATTTCCGAAGATGGGTATCATCATGCAGAAGATTGCTGTGGATGCGAAAAGTTCGTAAAACTGGGTAGGGTGGCGATTGACGCCCCAAAGATTAATGCTCCATGGTAAGTTTGTTTCGGATCCAAAAGATTCGCCTGAAGCAAGATGTGCGATTGACAAGCCAATCGCTAGAACGGACAATATCGGTGTAAGTGCGTCGAGTGTATCCCAAAACGATATGTTTTTTCTTTGACTGTATAGCCGGAAACCCAACAAGGCCGCAGCGCACCCGCTAAACGGATCTAACATGCCCGTGTTTAAAGAAAAAATACTCAAGGGTGATTGAATGAAAGCTGATAGTGATTGAATTGCATACCCCAGCCTGGCCCCGATAATTCCCGTAACCAGGCCAGTAAACACAAGATTGTATAATTCATCAACTTTCATTCCATGTTGATCAACATGGCGTTCTGCTGTCTCTTATACACATCTCCGAGCCCACGAGACAGGCAGAAA
>CAZLJB010000169.1:0-4296 GCA_964559195.1 uncultured Anaerolinea sp.
CAGGGATTTCTCGCCGCGTAACATCCAAAGGATGGAGGGCGACAAAATCGGCCAGGGCCGTCCTGCGGCTTTCCTGCGGCTTTACTGATTGAAGTTTTTGCCTATAATAAACGTTGGGTGCTGCGTTTATTAGATTGCAACAAGCACCTGGATTTTTCGGAAGCTGCCTCAATAGTTTAGACGTAAAGGATTAGCATGACATTTCCCATCCTCGAATTTGACCCCACCCGCGAAGCCTTCATTGAACCATCCCGGGTGATGCGCTCGCGTGATTTGCCCGAACATTGCGTGATTTGCTTTTTTAGCGAGGTTCTCGAAAAAATAGCCGCCAGCCCGGCCGCAAAAATTATGGTGGAAAATCGCTGGGAAGATGGCCCGCATCATATTTATGAAATCACCCACCAGGGCCGGCGCGTGGCTTTCTTTAACCCGGGTGTGGGCGCCCCTTTGACCTGTGGCTTGCTGGAAGAAGCCATCGCCTTTGGCTGCCGAAAATTTATCGCCTGTGGCGGCTGTGGGGTGTTGGATAAAGATATTGCGCTGGGTAACCTGCTGGTTGTTTCAGGGGCTGTGCGGGACGAGGGCGTCTCCTATAACTATCTGCCGCCCGGGCGTGAAGTCAGCGCTCACCCGGCTGGCATCCGGGCTCTGACCAACACGCTGGCCGGGCGCGGACTGCCGCACCGCACCGGCAAAACCTGGACTACGGATGCTCCTTATCGTGAGACTCCCAACAAAATCAAGGCCCGCAAAGCCGAGGGGTGTCTGGTGGTGGAGATGGAAGCTGCTGGCATGCTGGCAGTCGCCCAATTTCGGGATGTGATTTTGGGGCAGGTTTTATATGGCGGCGATGATTTGAGCGGCTCTGTCTGGAATGACCGTGATTGGCAGTCCCGGGCTCAAATTCGCGAAAACCTTTTCTGGTTGAGTGTCGAAGCCTGCCTGGCTTTATAAACAGTTCGCCAGGTTTCAGCCTGTTCACCCAAGGGCCGGTTTCTTGTGTTCCGGCCAGGTTATTATTCGTTTTCACACAGCCCGGGTAAGAGAGGCTCTCTGAGACTATGATCGAATCATTGGGACGCTATTTAGCACAAGACCGGCTGCGCGCGCTTGCCAACGGGTTAGACTTGCCAAAACGTGCCAGCGGCTGCGCGTTATTTGCCGATATTCACGGCTTTACCCCCCTGACTGAACAATTAGCCCAGCAATATGGCCCGCGTCACGGCATTGATCTCCTGACCCAGAAAATCAACAAGGTTTACAGCGCCCTGATTGACGAGGTGGAGCGTTATGGCGGCAGTGTCGTCACCTTCGCCGGCGACGCCATCACCTGCTGGTTTGATGATCTGGAAGGGCAGTCTTCCGCTCGCGCGGCGGCCTGTGCGCAGGCCATGCAGGCCGCCATGCAGACTTTTCCCGAGACGTCCCTCAAGATTGCCGTTTGCCTGGGCGCAGTTTGCCGCTTTGTGGTAGGTGAACCCGGGCTGCGGTTGTTTGACACGCTGGCTGGCCAAACCATCACGCGTTTAACCACGGCCGAACACCTGGCCGGGCCGGGTGAGATCCTTCTGGACCAAGCCTGCGCGGCCAGCCTGGATTGCGCCATTCACGAGTGGCGCAGCGCGGATAATAATGAACGTTACGCGGTGCTGGCATCCTCACATCAGGAAGTTACCCTTCTGCCGGGCGGGCCGGCTGGCCTGCCTGGTCCTTTGCTGGACCCGGAAACCTTGCGGCCCTGGCTGGTGCCGGTCATCTATCAACGCGAAAGACAGGGGCACGGCCTGTTTTTAACCGAGCTGCGCCCCACCGTGGCCCTCTTTGTGCGTTTTATGGGCATCCATTACGACGAAGATCCGCAGGCTGAACAAAAACTGAGCCAGGTTGTTTGCAAGACGCTGGTCATCCTGCAGAAATATGATGGTGTCTTGTTGGAGTTAATGATCGGTGACAAGGGCAGTTACTTTTACGTCTCGTTTGGGGCGGTTTTGGCCCACGAAGACGATCCGCGTCGGGCAGTGCGGGCCGCGCTTGAGATTGACCGTTGCCTGGCTGGATTGCCTTTCCTGAGTTCCCACCAGGCCGGCTTGAGCAGCGGCACCATGCGCACGGGCGCTTATGGCAGCCCGACCCGCCAATCCTACAGCGCCCTGGGAGATGAGGTCAACCTGGCGGCGCGCCTGATGATGAAGGCCATCTCCGGCGAGATCCTGATTTCCAGGCGGGTTCAAAAATCCCTGGCTGATGATTTCTCGGTTGAGCCGCGCCCGCCGCTCTTGGTCAAGGGTAAGGCTGAACCGCTGCCAGTTTTTTCGGTGACCGGATTGCACCAGGCGCGCCCGGCCCGCCTGCCTGAGCCTTCCTACCGCCTGCCGATGGTTGGCCGGCAGGCAGAACTGGCCCGGGTGGATGAAGTATTGAGCCGGGCTCTGCAAGGCAGCGGGCAGGTACTTGGAATTGTTGCCGAAGCCGGGCTGGGTAAGTCACGCCTGGTGGCGGAGATCATCCGCCTGGCCCATAAGCGGGGCTTTGTCGGTTACGGCGGCGGCTGCCAGTCGTCAGGGCAGCAGACTCCCTACCTGGTCTGGCACAGCATCTGGCAGGCTCTCTTTGACCTGGATCCCGAGGCCACCTTCAAAAAGCAACTGCGAATTTTGGAAACTGAGCTGGAAGAACGCGTCCCGCATAGAATGCCGGCGCTGCCGCTGCTGTCCCTGGTACTCAATCTGGCTTTACCTGACAATGATTTTACGCGCATGCTGGAACCCAGGGATCGCAAAGGAGCCCTGGAGGCCTTGCTGGCAGATTGCCTGAGCGCTGAAGCCAGCGAAACCCCGCTCCTGATCATCATAGAAGATTTGCATTGGATTGATCCGCTCTCGCTGGACCTGCTCGAGAGCCTGGTGCGGGTTTGTGTCAATCTACCGGTCTGTTTTGTGGTGGCGTACCGCCCGCCAGAAGGGGACGGCCGGCACAAACTGGCGCTGGAAAACCTGGATTGTTTTTCGAAAATTGAATTAAAGGAATTGGATGCGGGTGAGGTGGAGCTTTTGATCCGGGCCAAGCTGGCCCAGCTCTTCCCAGAAATGTCCGCCGCCCTGCCCAGGGCGCTCTCTGACCATCTGACGGTTCAGGCCCAGGGCAATCCATTTTTTATTGAGGAGGTTCTCAATTACCTGCATGATCGTGGCCTCAATCCTTTTGATGCCAACGCCCTGAAATCTCTTGAACTGCCCGCCAGTTTGCAAAGCCTGATCTTAAGCCGGATAGACCAGCTGACCGAACTGCAAAAGGTGACGCTCAAGGTGGCCAGTGTGATCGGACGCGTTTTCCCGTTTTCCTGGCTGCATGGTTTTTATCCGGGTCTGGGGGATGAATCCAGCCTGAGAATCAATCTTGAAGAACTGGCGCGCCTGGATCTGACGCCGCTGGATGTTCCCGACCCGGAACTGGCCTATCTCTTTAAACATATCATCACCCAGGAAGTGGCTTATGAAAGCCTGATTTTTGCGACCCGCACCCGGCTGCACGAGCTGCTGGCGCAATACCTGGAGCAAAATCAGACCAGCGTGATTCCACTGGAAACCATCACCTATCATTACAGCCGCAGTGACAACTTGCTTAAGAAACGCGAATACCTGCAGCGGGCCGGCACCGCCGCCCAACAGGTTTACTCGAATGCTGCTGCCCAGGCTTATTTTGAACAGGCCCTGGCCACCTCGCCCGTACCCGCTGAATTTGTGGTGTTGAATTTGAAACTGGGGGCTACCCTGCAGCTGGTGGGCCGTCTTGACGAAGCCCGCCTGAAATTCCTGGCTGCTTTGCGCGTAGCCGAAGAAAATCATTTTGTGACCCAGCTCATTGAAGCCTATATCCAACTGGGTGGATGGCACGAGCTGCGCGCCGATTATCCGTCTGCCCTGGAATGGTTCGAAAAGGCCCACAGCCTTGCGCTCCAGCAAAATGACCAGGCGGGTATCTGCTCAGCCCTCAGCGAACTTGGTGGTGTTTACTGGCGTATGGGAAATTTTGACCAGGCGCACCAATTTACCGCATCAGCCCTGGCCCTGGCGCGCCAACTGGCTGACCTGAAGAGCGAAGTCGATGCGCTTTTGATGGCAGCCGCCATTAACGGTGAGCAGGGCAATTATATTGATAGTCACAAGGCTTTTGCGGCTGCGCTGGTCATCTCCAGGGATTTAAACGACAAACGCCGCAGCGCGACCATTTTTAGCAACTCTGGAACCATCTATTATTTTGAGGGCAACTACCCGGTTGCAAAAGGCTTTTGGGAGA
>CAZLJB010000169.1:4396-6620 GCA_964559195.1 uncultured Anaerolinea sp.
GGAACCATCTATTATTTTGAGGGCAACTACCCGGTTGCAAAAGGCTTTTGGGAGAAGGGTTTGTCTTTTTATCGCGATATTGGCGACCGGCGTTCCATTACCCTCATTTATAACAATCTCGGCAACATTCATTATCTAAATAGCGATTTCGAATCTGCCAAAAAATGCTACACCGATTCCTTGGTGGAGGGCCGCACGGCCGACGATAAATATGCCATGGCCATTTCCTACGCCGCCCTGGGGATCACTTGCTTCCGGCAGGGATTGTTTGACGAAGCGCAGGATCATTATCAGCACAGCCTGGTGCTGGCGAGCGGATTAAATTATAAGGTTGGCCTGGCTTTGCTGCATTGCTACCTGGGGCTGCTGGCCCTGGCCCGCCGCCAGGTGGCCGTGGCGCAGGCCTGCTTCTCTGAGGGGCTGCAGGTTGCTTACCAGGCTGAAATCAAGTCCTATGCCATCTACAATTTGATCGGTTTTGCCATGCTGGCGCTGCAGGCTGGCGACCCGGCCCGGGGTCTGCGCTTGCTGGCAGCTGCCAATGCGCTGGCAGTCGCTATCGGGTTAAAAATCGAACCGGAATTGCAGATCCCGTATGAGCAGGTTCTGCAGGCCGCCCGCCAGGCGCTGCCGGAGTCTGAGTTTGAAAACCTGTGGCAGGCTGGTGCCAGCTCTTCTTTAGATGAAGCGGTCAACCAGGCCCTGACTATCGGGCCTGGTCGCTAGTAGGAAAATGAGGGGTCCAGGGTGGAATGAGGGCGACAGCCCATCATTCCACCCTGGTTAAGAACTTCTCCCTCTTCCGCCAGGCCATCTTTTGTACCTTATTAGCAGATTTCTTGGCGGGAGAGGGTCGGGGAGAGGGCCGTTTGGGGTAGAATCAACCCATGCCTCCCAGACGATCCAGTTCCAATACCTGGTGCCGCGCAATCGCCCTGCGCAATGAACTCACCCCCTGCCGAGCACAAACTTTGGGCAGTATTGAGCGCTATCCTGATTGCTCTGGAGCCAGCCTGAGCAGCCGATTTAGCGAAACTAAATGTGCTATTATTGTTAAAGCAGTTTTTTACTTGATTTAAAGTGTGCCAAAATTCCATTACAGGAGCTGATTATGTTCGGGATCAACTATATCAAGACACCCCCTTCACATTTCGTCATGCAATTCAGCAGCGGCAAACTGGTGCGTTCCGGCGCCGGGTTGGCCTTCTTCTACTTCAAGCCATCCGCTTCGCTGGTCGTGATACCGGTTGGCAGTGCCGATGTCCCCTTTATTTATAATGAAATCAGCGCAGACTTTCAGGCGCTTACCATCCAGGGTCAGCTCACCTTTCGCATCAAGGAACCGCAAAAGCTGGCCCAACTGCTCAATTACACCGTCAATGGCGGGCCCGATCGATATGTCTCCGATGACCCGCAAAAATTGCAGCAGCGCCTGATTAACCTGCTGCAGGTGCAGTTGCGCGCTGATGTCCAGCGCTTGCCGCTGCGTGAAGCGATCTATGCCTCCGAATCAATCGCCAGCTCGGTTTTTGAACGCTTCTCAGGCAGTGATTCACTCACCACCCTGGGTGTGGAACTGCTGGCGCTCTCGATCCAGGCCATTCGCCCGATCCCAGAAATGGCGCGCGCGTTGGAAGCCGAAGCGCGTGAAGACCTGCTCAGGCGTGCCGATCAGGCCATCTATGACCGGCGCAACTCGGCGGTGGAGCAGGAACGCCGCATCAAGGAAAATGAACTGAATACCGAAATTGCCGTGGAAGAGAAAAAACGCCAGATCCGTGAGACCAAGATTGAAGCCGACCTGGCGGTGGAAGCCAAGGAACAGCAGGTGCGCCAATCCAAGTTAAAGGGCGCAATTGCCCTGGAAAACGAGCGCAAAAATCTACTGGCGGCCCGCAGCGAGAACGCCCGCACGGAGGCTGACACCCAGGCTTATGCCAGCCAGGCCTCCATGAAAGCCTTCCAGGACCTGGCTCCGGATGTGATCCAGATGCTGACCGTCCAATCCGCCGATCCGCGCCGCTTGGTCAGCATGGCTTTCAAGGAATTGGCCGGGAACGCTGCCAAGATCCGCAACCTGAACATATCTTCTGAACTGCTGCAGAGCCTGATGCAGGAGACTGCCACAGGCAGCGGGGCATAGCTTGGATTACGAGAAGATCGTGCTTGTGACACGCAAAACCCGCCTGGAAGGGTTGGTGGAACGTTTTAATACCCGCGGGCA
>CAZLJB010000170.1:0-6610 GCA_964559195.1 uncultured Anaerolinea sp.
ACACGGCTCTGAACACTCTTTCCCTACACGACGCTCTTCCGATCTGGGTTCGCGGAAATCGTAGATGCCAGCATGGATGGCCCATTTTTTGCCACAGCCGCTGCACAGCAAATGTTCGATTTTATTTTGGAGTGGATGTGCACCGCATTCGGGGCAGCGGAAGAAGTTCAGCGTGTCCGCCGGGTTGCTACCGGGTTGTGTCGCTGTGCCGGATTGTTGCAGTTTCGCCCGTAAAAACACACTCGGGCTCAATTGGAACCAGGCTCCGCTGGGCTGCAGCAAGCCATCCAGCGCAGCCAGTAGCCCGGACGGGACAAGCCGTTTGATTAGCCCCACCCTGAAGTGCGAGACGCTCAGCAGTTTTTGGATTTCAAAACCTGCCTCCGCCAGCCACTTGCGGATGGTTTGAGGATGGAAGTCAAAATTTAACGCTGCAAATTCTACCTGTTCCAGGCTGAACGGGCTCCAGCTTTGCCTGCCCAACCAGTAGCGCAGGATGGCCTTTAGGTTGAGCTTATTGGCGTATTCCAGAATAAAAATTGAGTCTGGCTCAAGTACCCGCCCAACCTGTGCCAGCGCTTTGGGCGCCTCGGCCATGTGATGCAGAGTCCGGATCATGGTGGCGCTGTCAAACAAGTCATCCACAAAAGGTAATTTGTAAATATCAGCCGCAACAAAAACATAGCGCTCGGAGCTTCCCAGGCGGGTGCGGGCCTGCTGCAGTTGAGTGCGCGAATAATCCAGCAGGACGATCTTATCAAAGCCAGTATAGCGAGGTGTATTGCGCCCGGCACCGGCGCCCAATTCCAACAGCAGGCGCCCGTGCACGGGTAAAAGGCGTTTTAACGCAATGGCTTCAGCGCGGTCCTCGTATTGGCGCCCGCCCTGATCCCAGAATGAGGTCTGGTAATCGGAACCTTCGTAATCACAAACAGGTGGAGTTGTCAAAATCCCAAACCGTAGGTTTAGCGTCCGATGGCGCGATAGTTAAATCCGAGCGCTCTCATCGTGGCGGGGTCATAAATATTCCGGCCATCATAAATGACAGGTGTTTTGAGCAGACCCTTTAGTTTATCCAGGTCGAGTTGTTTGAATTCATTCCATTCGGTCACTACCATCAGTGCGTCGCAGTCTGCCGCCATGCTGTAGGGGTCGTGGAACATTTCAACTGCTGGCAGAATGCCGCGGGCCACTTCCATTGAAACCGGGTCATAGCCACGCACAATCGCGCCAGCGCTATTGAGTTCCTGGGCGATATCGATGGCGGGAGCATCGCGCATATCATCGGTATTGGGTTTGAAGGCCAGACCCAGCAACCCGATGGTTTTGCCCTTTAATGAGCCGCCCACCATAGCTTTGGTGTGTTCAACGGCGGTCTTGCGCCGTTCATAATTGACTTCCATGACCGTATTCAGGATGCGTGGATCGAGACCAGCTTCCTCGGCCATATAAGCCAGCGCCAGTACATCCTTGGGGAAGCAGGAACCGCCCCAGCCCAGCCCGGCATCCAGGAAATGACGACCGATGCGGGCATCATAGCCCATGCCGGCGGCCACTTCTTTCACGTCCGCGCCGAGCGCCTCGCAAATATTTGCGATTTCGTTGATAAAGGAGATCTTGGTTGCCAGGAAGGCATTCGAAGCATACTTGATCATTTCAGCCGTGCGCAAGTCAGTGATGACGATCGGTGCGCGCAGCGGCAGATGCAGCTGTGCGACCTTGTTGGCGGCATCCCGGTCGGTGGAGCCCAGCACAGTGCGGTGCGGCTGTGAAAAATCGCCAATGGCCGAGCCTTCGCGCAGGAATTCAGGGCAGGAAACCACTGAAAAATCAATCGGTGTTTTTTGTGAGCGCTTGATAATATCCGCCACCCAGTCGCCTGTTCCAACCGGCACGGTCGATTTGTTGATGATGACCAACGGCGCGGTCATGTTCTCGGCGATTGATTTTGCGGCGGCTGCCACATATTGCAGATCGGCTTCGCCGCTGCCGCCCGAGGGCGTTCCAACCGCGATAAAGGCAAACTCGGTGCCTTTGGTGGCTTCGGCGTAATCGGTTGTGAAAGTTAGCCGGCCAGCCTGTACGTTGCGTTTGACCAGTTCTTCGAGACCCGGTTCATAGATGGGCATGATCCCTTTTTTGAGATTGGCAACCCGCTGTTCGTTTACATCCAGAGCAATCACACGGTTGCCCAGATCTGCAAAACAGGCACCCGTAACGATGCCGACATAACCAACGCCGATAACACAAATTTGTTTCATAATTAGTTCCTTATATCAATAATAGGTAGGTTGAATTGCTGAAATATACCAGAAAAACTCAAAAAAAATAGCCCCTGTTTTGTGAAAAAAAGTGCAAACAAGGGCTGCCCTGGCCTGTGCCAGCCTGTCGCCGGATGGGTTAAAAAGGTAAATATCCGAGGATTTTTGCGGCAGCCAACGCCCCAAAGAGCAGGATAGCCAGACCGGCTCCCAATATTTGATCTGAAAGTCCGCGTTGATCGACCACATTTAGGCCAAGATATCCAGGTTCCAGGCTCAGCCTCGGGCCGCCAAACCAGGTGAAAATCAGCCCGCCCAACAGCCCACCCAGGTGACCCCAGTTGTCGATGCCCGGTGAAAGCCCGATTACAAAATTGATGGCGGCCACGGTGATTACATTTTGCAAGGCTCGCCGTGCGCCCTTGCCGAATAATTCACGGTTCTGGTAGAAAAAGACCATCTCTGCGCCCAGCAGGCCAAAGATGGCAGTGGAGGCGCCCAAGGATGGATTGGGCGAAAATAAAAATGAAAATACATTTCCGGCCAGTGAGCCCACCAGGTAGAGCAGCAGAAAACGCCAGTGGCCAAAGCGCCTTTCCAGGCCAGATCCGATCACTACCAGCGCATACATGTTAAAGCCGATGTGCAACAGTGAACCATGCAGGAACATGGGTGTCAACAGGCGCCAGAGCTGGCCCTGGATGATGTATTCGTTTACCTTCATACCCAGGATGGCTGGGATATCGGTGCCCAGCAGGGTCTGGGTGGCCATTTGCATCAAATAGATCAGAACCGTGATCACCACCAAAACATAGGTTGCAACCGGTTTGACCAGATTTTCGTGAATGGTGGGGAGCTGTGGTGGGGGTACGGGTGTCTCATAATTTGAGATGGGTGCCTGGTTCAAAGCGATACCTTCCTCTGGCTGACGCGATGGTGCTCTGCGGTAATGATGGCATGAATGTCATCAACGGTTTCATCCAGGCAGGCCTGTTTGTTGATAACAGCATAATCAAATTCATGCGCCCGTTTTAATTCCTGGCGCGCAGTTGCAATTCTCAATTTGAGACCTTCCGGTGTTTCGGTCTGGCGGGTTTGCAGGCGCTGCACCATATCTTCCTCGCTTTCGGTGGTCAGGAAGATCATAACGGCGCCGGGTACCAGCTTGCGGATGGTTGCCGCGCCCTGCACATCGATCCGCATGATGACATCCTGGCCGCTTGCCAGGGCATCCCGCACCTGCTGCTTGGGAATACCCTTGTAATCGTTATAGACGATTGCATACTCAAGCAGTTCGTTGGCTTCGATCATGCGCGCAAATTCATCGCTGCTGACAAAGAAGTAATCCCGCCCATCCACCTCGGTTGGACGCCTGGCCCGGGTGGTGGCTGTCACCACGAAGTGAAATGGCATCCCGCGTTCCTGCATGCGGTTGAGAACAGAATCCTTACCCACACCTGAAGGACCTGAGATCACAATTAGCAACGGTTCAGGATCGATAATTTTAAAGTTGGGATGAGTCATGCTTCTATTTTACTCGACCAGCGCCCTTTGAGTGGGTTTCACCAACAATTCCCTGCCTGGTGCTCAACGGGCCGGGCACCAATCTCCGCTGGCATTCAGAGCCGATTGCACCACCACCGAGTCCAGATCCACGGCTGAAAGGATGCGGGTGGCTTTATCAAGGCTGAAGTCAGCCCTTTTTTTGAAGATCCAGACTGGGGGGTGGTCGTAAACACTGAAGGCTTCCTCAGCTGCCAGTCCGCTGTGGTTGAAGAGTGGCAAGGCCGGGTTTTTATTCCAGGCCAGGCTTCCGCCCACATCAGAAATGCGCAGCGGGCCAAGCAGCAGCGGCGAACTGAAACTGGCAGCCAGTTCAAAGCCCAGGCGCCCATCGAACAAGGCCCGGTAGTATTCCATCGTCATCGGGTAGGTCAGCGGTATCCGGCAGGTCGACCAGATGGCGCGCTGACTGGGCAGTACCAGATAGTCACTCTCCGCCAGGGTGGCCAGCAGCACATCCCGCTTGTGCTGGTCATCCGGCCAGCGCACTTCCATGGTCCGGCCGCTGTATAACTGGCCAAACGGGTCATAGCCATCCAGCGGCATGGGCAGGCCCTCATCCCAGCTTTCATTGGCGATGACTGTTCTGGAGATGGAGATGGGGGTTTCGCCCGGGTTGGATACAAGCAGGAAGTAGGTGATCCCCGGCAAAACTTGAATACCGGGCAGGCTGGCACTCACCAGTCCTTGCGCGGCGGGAATGCTCAGGCTGGTTTGTCCAAGAATCTGGGTACCCTGCGGGTCATTGGCTATCGCAATCTGCAGTAGACCCGGACTGGCAGCCTGGGCGTGTGGAATCGAAATCTGCTGGATTTGCCCACCAGACTGGAAGCTGAAAGGCAGTTTGTAATCACCGGTCTGGCTGATTACCAGGTTATCGGGCGCGCCCAGCGGCTGCAGCTCGGTGGTGCCATCCGGCAGCAATACACTTAACTCGAACGGTCCGGGAATGTTGTCGTAGATCCAGTGCGCGGCTTGCAGGCGTGTATGTGGTGTCTGGTAGATGGCCGTATTGAAAGCGTTGGCCCAGGCCAGGGTTCCAAGCACGACCAGGCCGATCAGGCTGGCTGAAAAAAGCATACGCAGGCTGCGCTGGCGGGTTTTTTCAGTCTGCGCTGCCCAGCGCCATAGCTCCAAAAGTCCCCAAGCTGCCAGCAGGCATAAAAAAGGGTAGATTGGCAAAAAATAGCGCACAGATTTGACCCAGCGGGTGCCCATGAAGCCAAAGTAGCCACCCACCCAGACCAGTGGCAGCAAATGCGCCTGCCAGTTCTTGCCGCTGCGCAGCAGCTGCCAGGCGGCCCAGCCAAAGGCCAGCCAGGCCGCCAGACCGAGTGGCAGGCCCATGCCCCATAACAGCATGTTGGTCAGCGGAAAGAGGATGGCAGGCCGGTGGGCCCATTGTTCTCCGGGTGGCCCGCCGCCCTGCCCACTCGATTCAGCCGAGGCCACCTGCATGCTGTCGACCCAATCAGGGTTGGGGTTCAGGCTGAAGAGGGTGGTATCCCCGCTGGTGGCACGGAAGCTCATGGGCTGAGCCAGGCGAAAGACGACCCCGGCGCTGATGAAGGCCAGCGCCAGCAGCGCCATGCTGACCAGCAGAATTCGCTTCAGGTCTGCCAGGGAGCCGAGTCTGAGATCGGCAATACTGATGAAGGCTGCCACCAGCACCATTCCGCCCACCGGCAGCAGGTTGATCTTGCTGGCGAGAGCCATGCCAAAGGCCACGCCAAAAATCAGGTACCAGGCCCAGCTGCTGGGTTTGAGATGATATTCCAGGTCGCGTTTGAGGGCAGGCTGGCTGGCAATTTGGACACAGGCAAAAAGCCCGAGGGTCGTGAATAATCCGCCGAAGTTATCAACCGTCATGAAGTGCGACTGTTGAATTTGCATGACTGCCAGCCCGCTCAGGGCCGCTGCCAGCAGGCCTGTTTTGCGCCCATACAGTTTGCGTCCGATCAGGAAGATGAACAACAGGCTGAGCGTATCGGCCAGCGCCGAGAGGCTGCGCCCCAACAGTCTGATTTCCCCATAACCGGTATTTCCGCTCAGTTCACCGGCCAGCCGGATGAGAATCAAGGGGAATTGGCCCCAGCGCAGCCGGTTATCCGGCCCATCCTGAGTTTTTACCCCGGCCAGATCATATTTTGCATAGGGGCTGATCGGTGAGAGGCGCGTGTTGAAATAATCTGCCAGCGTAGCCGGAATGGCCAGGCGTGTCAGTGTGCCGGTCATTCCATACTCATCCGGGTGCAGGTCGGTGCCCTCACTCCAATTGGTGTGGTTGAATCGAAAATATACACCGATCAGGATCAGCAGCACCAGCAAGGCTTCAAAGGCTAATACGGTGATCAGGTGGGTTCGGTTGTGGGAAATAGGTCTAGGCGTGATCATGCTTTCATTCATCCCGACATTATAAGCGAATGAAGAATTTGCTGGTTCAGTTTCAGCCTTTTGGCAGCAATCTTCAGGGTGATTTTGTCACTATTTTCGATTCGTCTGATCGACTGTTGGGAGGGGGCCAAGCGCAGGTAAAAGGGCAGCAACTCTGTCAAAAAGTGAGTTCAAAAACCTGTTTTTAGCTTTTCATAAGGCCTAAATTTCATAATGAGAATTGCAAGAACTACTGTCCTGGGGGTATACAAAATTGTATTAATGCTGTATAATGTAACAAATAAAGTCTAAAATATCCAGGAATTTTATCCAACGCATAGGCTGGATGATTTACCAGCTATGTAGGATGTTTAATGGGCTTTTCCGTCTTTCAAAAGGCGGTTAGTGCAAAT
>CAZLJB010000171.1:0-6581 GCA_964559195.1 uncultured Anaerolinea sp.
AGCTGCCAGACCGCGACCGGAAGACCGTCTGAAAGTGGTTGAGGTACCAACATTGGCCCAATTTCTGAAAGTGGAAAGGTGCTGCCGGAGGGGTGGATCTGCGGGTTGCAGGCCCGCACCAACGAGACCGATGAAACCCCCACCACCTGGCATTCACGCCGGGTGAAATCCAGGATGATGCCGGTGTGTTCGTCCAGACCCAGCAGGGTCTGGTTTTCAGGCAGCGTGGCGCACCACTGGTTGAATCGTTCCATCCCAATGAAACAGCGGCTGGTATCCAGATCGGCGCCACCATCGGTGTTGTTCCAGTGTGGCACGATGGAAAGCGGTGTATCCAGATCTTTGAAAAAGTCCAGTCCGGGCAGGTTGTGGACATCCTGGCCGACCTTGTAAATTTCGTAGACAGGCAGGCCAAAGGCTCCCACGGCGATGGTGGCAGCGCTGGCAAAGATCAGGGTGGCGCCCATGCGGTGGCGGGCACGGATCAGTTCCCAGGCCAGGCTGCCTTGCAGCTGCCGGATGGCATAGGTGGGGCTGCCGGGGCCCATGAAGATCATGTTGGCTCGCAGGAGCGGGGCGCAAATTTCGGGGTCGTCCGGGCTGAAGGGTCCGTCTTTTTTACGGGCCGCGATCACATCCACGTGCGGATGGTAGTTAGCCAGGCGGGTTCTGAGAAAATCGGCTACCTTGCCGGCCACCTGGCCGGAATTCAACTCGAACCCGGCGGGTGTTTCCAGCACGGCAATCCGCAATGGTCCTGCGAGTTGGCGGGCAAGTTGTTCAAATATGCGGCCACCTGCCAGGGATGTTTCACCCGAGCCAAGGAAGGCGATGTTCCCCAGTTGCATAATTCACCTCTAAAGTTGAAATGGTTAAAAGATAATGTGGTGGCGCTCGACCCTCAATCCTGGTTTATTTTGTCCAGCAACCCCAGAACCAGGGCATTTTCAGGAATATCTGACATTGAGTCACTGTAATGCTGGTAGCGGATCTGGCCTTTTTTGTCGAGCAGCAGCAGGGCTGGCACGCGGCCCAACTTGAATAGATTCCATTCCTGCCCGTACAGATCGGCGACCTTGTGCTGTGGGTCGGGCAGCCCGATGAACGGAATTTTTTCGCTGACCCAGTAGCGCTGGAAAGTTTTGGGCCCGTCAGGGCCAATTGCGATAATGACCGCGTCACGCGCGGTGAAGGAGGCCATTTCGTCGCGCAGGCGAGCGAGATGGGCCCGGCAGTAGGGTCACATGAATCCGCGTAAGAAGACCAGGACGATATTTTTTTTATCGAGAAACCCGGAGAGGCGTACAAGGTTGTCATTGACATCTGAAAGCTCAAAATCGGGCGCATTTTGCAATTTTATGGGCATAAACCCTCCGTTTTTATTTTATCTCATTTTGCGGTGGTATATAGATTGTCTTGCAGAAAGCAGCGCTTATTTTTTTGATTTGAAGTATCGAAAAGGGAAGAATACCGCACTTCTACCGCGCGCAAGACCGAGCCTATGGGATAAATCCCCGGCTCAGTGCTCAAGAAAGTCCTTCGGACTCTGGTTTGGCGAATAAATGGGTCGAAAGGATTTTTTATTTTAGGATTAGAAGTGGGTCCTACGGAATGGCCTTTCAGGTTGTCCGTCCTGGGTAGGCTGTCCTATTTTGCCGGGTGCAGCGGACGGACAGGCGGCGGGAAGGCGGGGATGGCTGTATGGTGGACTTATATCATGATCTTCACAGACTCCCTCATTTCCCGGCTGGCGAACAAGCCCGGTAGCAGAAAACCCGCTCACGATGACAGTTTTGGGTAAATGCTCCCAATTCATAGGGCGAATGTTAAGTGTGACATGCTCAAAGTAGGATCAATTATTCTGACTTCACTGCCCCAGGCCCTGCAGAAACTGGCTGGTGGCGGCGCTGGTTTGCTGCCATTGATCCTGGGGGGTGATGCTGGCGGGCAGGTCGCCGGGCTGGGGACCGTAATCACCAAACTGGCCGTGGTTGGCACCCTGGATGACCACGAAAAGCGTATCGGCTGGCTCGAGGGGTTTGTTTTGCTCGATTTTTGCGCCGTGATCGAGACCGCCATCTTCCGTGCCGTAAATGGAGAGCATGCGGATGCCTGAATTCTTAAGCCCGTCATTGGCCGGGTAAGAGGCCCAGAAGATCACAGCCCGAATTTCAGGATGATTCTGCGCAAACAGCGCTGATGCGACACCACCCAACGAGTGCCCGCCGGTGGCCCAGGTTTTGATCTGCGGAAAATCTTTAAGGGCCGGCGCGCCGGCTTCAATATCGAAAAAAGCCAGGTTGAGCCGGACGGGCACCAGTACCACCAGATAGCCCTGGGCGGCGATCAGGTGCAAAATGGGAGCGTAAGCGCGGTAATCGACGTGTCCGCCCGGGTAAAAGATAAAACCGGTCGTAGCAGGTTTGGCGCTGGGTTCAAAGCTGATGTAATGCCCGGTATCGGTGACCGTGACCTGGGCATCAGATTTCAGGGCCAACAGGGCAGCCTGCTGGGGCTGGCTGGGGCTTTCTGCCCAGATGATAAATCCACAGGCGCCGGCGATGATCAACGCCAACATAATAATCCCAATCCATTTGAGTATTTTCTTCATTTTTTGATTACCTCTCGCTGAGTTCTATGGCAGTTTTCCAGATCAGGTCGAACATTTCCACTGTCAGTCGGCCGGTCTGGGTGTTTTGCTGGCTGGGGTGGTAAGAACAGACCAGCCAGGGTCCGTTTTCAATCTGGAAAAGGGCATGATGTGCAAATTTCCAGCCTGAATTTCGGATGGAATATATACGCAAGACACTCTCAAAGGCTATCCGTCCCAGCGCAACGATGACCCTGGGCTGGATCATTTCCAATTCGGTTTTCAGAAATGGCTGGCAGTTGAGCATTTCTTGCGGAGAAGGTTTGTTATCGGGCGGCGCGCAGCGGCAAACCGGCGCGGTGTAAACATTTGTCAGCAGCAGTCCGTCGTCTCGGGCGCTGGAGTTGGGCTGGTTGGCCAACCCGGCGCGGTATAGGGCCGGGTAGAAGAATCCGCCTGAGGCATCCCCGGTAAACTGGCGCCCGGTGCGATTGGAGCCGTGTGCGCCAGGCGCCAAACCGACGATGAAGATCTGGGCGCGGGGGTCACCAAAGCCAGGCACGGGTTTGCCCCAATAGGGCTGGTCTTTGTACGCGCGCCGTTTTTCACGGGCCACCTGTTCGCGCCAGGCCACCAGGCGTGGGCAAAGGCGGCAACTGATGACTTGCTGGTGCAGGGTTTCGAGTTCCATATTTTGATTCTAACCGATGGAGACTTATTTTTCCGGAAAATCGCGTTAAACTTGGTAGAAATACGGCTGGATTGTATGGGTAGCGCAGATATAATAGAGAGCGGGTACAAGGAGCGTTTTGCATGAAACCATTCCGGAAAAATGTAGCCATAGCCGTCGATGGAGGCGGAATCCGTGGGGTGATCGTGACCAGGGCTTTGATGAAGCTTGAAGCTGCCCTGGAAAAGCCAGTCCATGAGATCTTTCAACTTTCGGCAGGTACCTCGACGGGTTCGATCATCTCGGCTGGGATCGGAGCCGGATTGAGCGCCACCCGGATGTATGAACTGTATGTGGAACTGGGGGCTACCATCTTCAAAAAGAGCTGGCGCACCCGCTTCTGGCCGCTTTCACGCTACCGGTATTCCAACGTACCGCTGGCACAGGCGCTGTACGGTGCGATTGGTGGGTTGACCATGGGCGATTTTTGGGATAAGAACCCGGCTTTCGATGTGGTCATCACGGCTTTTGATTTGCTGTTAAATAAGACGCGTTTTATCAAACCGTGGAAGCCTGAATATAAGGAATGGTCCGTGATCAGTGCCGTGCTGGCTTCCAGTGCGGTGCCGACTTATTTTCCGGTGGTGGATGGGCGCTTGGTGGATGGCGGGGTGGGTTCGTATGCCAACCCTTGCTACCTGGCTGCTTATGAGGCGCGCTTTTGCCTGGGCTGGCAGCCGGAAGAGACCACGCTTATCAGCCTGGGCACCGGGCGCAGTCCGATGGCGATTAAACCCGGGCAGCCGGATAAATTCTGGGCCTGGAATTGGATTGGCCCAACCCTGGGCGCTTTTATGAGTTCGGCGGATGACCAGCAGGTCAACCTGGTGGAGACCTTTTTTGACAAGCTTGATTTCAGGCGTTACCAGGTGGATTTGCGCGAGGATATTGCCATGGATGATCCCGCTACGATCCCACTGTTGGAAATTTATGGGGAAAAAATGGGCCAGATGATCTTGCGCGACCAGTTTGACACGGCCATGGGTATTCTGCCGGGGCGGGTGCAGTAGTTAGAATGTGTTGAAATCTGCGCGCAGGTCTGCGGTTTTTTGTGCCCCGCAAGTGGTGGTCAGCAGATGGCGCAGTTCTCCAGATAAAAATGTGAAGGGCCGGGTCAGCCGGTTTTACGGGCCAGGTATTGGCGGTAGAGTGCCGGTTGGAGCTCAGAAAGATCCGCGGCGTAATACTGGTCACCGCTCAGACCGGGGAAGCGCGCGAATTCAGGGATGGGTTTAACCAGCGGGTGGGTGGCGGCAAACTGGCGGATGGCCTCGGCATGCGGTTTGATGGTGCCATCCGGGCGCACCAGCCCGAAGTGGCGTTCGTGACGTGATTCAGCGCAGGGGGGGACGTTCCATAATTCCGTGGCGTAATCGGCGAAGCACCAGACGAAGGCCCCAGTGGAGCCGATCTCCTGGATGCGCGGCATAACCTGGCGCATATATTCAGCAAATTCATCTTCAGATGCCATGAACTGTTTGCGTGGGTTGCCGTACGAGACCCACTCCCAGGTTTCAGAAGGCAGGCCGGGCAGGTTGGTGCAGCCGCCGAATTCTTCCATCAG
The DNA here is from genome assembly GCA_964559195.1 of uncultured Anaerolinea sp. Classification (GTDB taxonomy): domain Bacteria; phylum Chloroflexota; class Anaerolineae; order Anaerolineales; family Villigracilaceae; genus UBA5195. The sequence goes on from CAZLJB010000171.1 coordinate 4,885, forward strand.
GGCTGGTTTGCCAGCCAGGGCGGCTGTCAGGGCGGTGGTGAAGGGCACATAATCCGGGTCGAGCGGCCCGCGCGCCCATTCGCAGTACATCGGGTACGAGTGCATGACCGGGTTGTCGGTCTCGGCATGCACCAAATCGAGGCGAAAGCCGTTGTTGCGCCCCAGGCTGTCACCGTGGGTGCCGACCGTGACGGGGTGAAGAGGGTCAATCGACTTGATCAGCGCGGTCATTTCGTGCACCCAGGCTCGCCCGGCTTCGGCATCTGCGGGCCAGGCGAACAGATCCGGTTCATTACCGAGGTTCCACATCCAGAGGCCGGGGTGATCCTTGAGAATGCCGACGACGCTTTTGAGCAGCAGGCGCTCGGCTTGTAATGCGAGCGGGTCGTTGGTCATATTGCGGTAATTGCCGTTGGGGACAATCTGGCCCTGGCTGATGACCTGCCCGACCCAGGCAAAATAGGGCGAGGCGTAACCTGGTTGCTGGGTCAGCAGCCAGCGCGGCGCCCAGTTGGGGCCGCTCATGTGCCCGGTGAAAAAAGTCACATCCAGCCCCAGCCCGTGCGCGGCGGCCAGGTCGGCTACTTTGACCAGATTTTTCAAGGCTTGCTGATCCACACTGGATGGGTCTGGCTGAAAATCATCCCAGAGCAGGAAGATGCGCACCACGTTCAGGCCAAGTTCCTGGATGGTTGCAAATTCATCATCCACCTCGGCGGCATCGAACTGTGACCACCAGTACATGGCCTTGCGGCGCGGCCAATAGTTGACACCCAGGGCAAAATTTTGTTCCATAAAAACTCCCGTTAGTGAATAAACATGGCATCGCCGAATGATCGAATAGCCATTAAAAAAATTATAATACTTTCACAGTATCTGTGCGGGCAGTACCTGGTTGTATTTGCGATTTGTGGAACAACATGCTCAGTGGTTTTTGTCCAGCTTTTCAGACTGCGCAGGTTCGATCTGTAGCCTGATAAATTATTTTCGTGGTATACTGCAAGTTAAAGGTGATAATAATACTCATCTTTAACTGATAAATATGGAACGTGGATTTCTATACCCTATTTTACGATCGAACAAAACGGTCTTTACTTTTAAAGATTTGCTTTTGATGTGGAATGGTGTTGATGTCAACACAGCCAAAAAGCGGGTTAATTATTATGTTCACGCTGGTCATCTGTATCCTATTCGACGGGGAATATACGCAAAAAGCGAAAAATATGACCGTTTTGAAATGGCGACCAGGATTTTTACTCCCGCTTACATTAGTTTTGAGACTGTTTTAGGCCATGCCGGGATCACCTTCCAGTATTACAACCAGATTTTTGTTGCGTCCTATCAGACAAAAGAGTTGGTCGCCGACCAGCAAAAGATTGCTTTTAAGACCCTCAAAAATTCGATTCTGACAAATTCCAACGGTATTGAAACCAGAGAGAACTATGCGATTGCTTCTCCTGAAAGGGCCTTTTTGGATGTCATCTACTTGAGCAAAGATTATCATTTCGATAATCTGTCGTCGATAGACTGGGAGAAAATCAACGTGATTTTAGCGGTGTATGAAGGTAATAAGAAAATGATTGCCCGGGTTGAACAGTATTACAAATCCGCCCAAGAATAACAGGGATAAATTCAAAATGACTCTCAATCAAAGCAAGCATAAAAGTGTGCTGGTAAACATCTTGAAGGATATTTAT